>JABJGS010000031.1 GCA_018703155.1 Francisellaceae bacterium
ATATTGCCCACAGCATTCACGAATTTCTGCCTTACTGCCTACACATTAAACAATCTATCGATGCTCAAAAACTTCCCGGGTATGAAGCAGGACTGTTCTATGTACAAGACGCCGCCCCACAACTAACACCAACATTTATCGATGCCGAAGCATCACATACTATTTTAGATGCATGTGCAGCTCCAGGAGGAAAAACTTCTCATTTAGGAAGTGCTTTTCCCAATACACTAATTACTGCTGTTGATAACTGTCCAGAGAGAATAAAGTTATTAGAAGCCAACCTCAAGCGCCTTGACATGCAAAAAAACATTAACGTTCTATGTACAGATCTCAGTGGCGCCAATGACTGGGCTCAAGGAAACTTATTTGATTACATTGTTATGGATGCGCCATGTAGTGCCACAGGCATCATTCGCCGCCAACCAGATATCAAAGTAATAAAAGACTTAAAAGCAGTACAAAATATTGCAGAAATATCTAATAAAATTCTACACAATTTATGGAACCTACTGAAGCCTTCGGGGAAATTTCTATATGCTACATGCTCAATAATGAGTGCAGAAAATTCCCTACAAATTAAAAGTTTTCTCGCAGAACAAAGTAATGCTCGCTTAATAGATATTAGCCACAAAATTCCTGATAGCATCAATACTGGTTATGGACAACAAATATTACCTGGCACCCACAACATGGATGGCTTCTTCTACTGCCTATTAGAAAAAATATAATTGTTCTATGTACAAATAACAGAGAAAATCAGAAGACACAATATTGCCTTGGAAACATACTAAACCTTGGCAGGACATTGATAATGATGATACCCAAGGCATTAAAGAGACCTTAGATACTGCCAACCTTTAATCTAGCAAAACAGGTGACAATCTAAGTTATGTTGACTATAAACAAACCGAAACTTTTAATATCCAACATGATAAATATAAGATAGGTTATCCTTGTCCTGTGGAGTGCGGTGGACGGCCATGGAATGGCTTACCTGGTAATATTATTAAAATTACAGTCCAAGGTTTTGCTCGTGTTGCTCATTACAGACTAGAGAAACTGCATAGTCCTCAATGTTCTTTAAAACAAAGTATAGAGCGTGACTTAAGTATTTTTCCAGAAACACTCCTTGAAATGCTACAAGACCATAAGGAAAAGCTGATTTATGTATTGAAACAAATCATGCGTCTGATGATAGCTTGTCGATCTACCAAAGCACCTCGGCCATGACAAATTAATACCGCCTTTTGTTTATATCCCCTGGTTAAGCTTTTCTTTTTTTGCATAATCTAAAATACTTAATTCACTTTCACCAACACCGTCACGAAAATCATTTTTATAATTCTTAAATGCCCCATTTTTATCTACATAATGTAATAATATTTGCACCTGCCGATTTGCTGTTAACTTGTTACGCCAATGCACATTGCTAATGCCCCGATAAATAAGAGCATCTCCAGGATGTATATTATAAGAATCATTCGTAGAACCAGACTGAATATAAATGGGCCAGGAATAATCAGCCTCGTTCACGTTAGACTTATCTAAGTTAACACATATTGAAACGGTTATTTCACACGAGTTTCGGTCATGATGTTTTGGCAAACTCTGTCCTTTGCTGTAAACACGACACGTTGAATATGTTGGCCACAGCTCAAGGCCTGTATATGCCTCTATCACCGTACAATATGAAGAAAGCAACGATTCAATCAATGTGTCTCCATATATAGCCCTGGAACCAGGAACTTGGTGGTCCCTGCTTTCTTCATAAAAATCTTGCCTATATTTGGATAAGATATACCCCGACAACAACCCCAGCAACGGCTTGGGAATAGCTTGTTGGACGACAATAGGTTCTTGCGCTCCATTTTCACATTTATTAGCTTGTATATCCTTGTTTAATGTTAAGAAAAAATAATTCAACATATTGCTGTACTGTTGTAATACCTTTGTGTTTTTTGATGTTGTTCTTAATTTATAGCGCTTCAAATGATATTGAAGATGAGTGAATACAGAATATATTAATGGAGATGCAACCAAAACTGCAACACTATAGACCAGGCAATATAAAACACTGCCATATACTAGATAAGTAAACACGACAATAGGTATTATACTTATTTTACCGCATACAATATAAACACCGACATAAAGAATTAATGATAACAATGTATAATTATCCAAACCTTTAAATAAAGTAAAAAAACCCAAACAAATGCCGAAAACCATTACAATCAAGCTTGCTTTTTTTATAGTGTACAATAAACTATATTGCATATTTTTTAAAAGAAAATATTTCCCCATAGAAAGTCATCCCTAAGCATATAATAACGTTCTGTGTTGTACATGCTTTTGTCTGAAACATAAAAACACTCTTACATTATGAACCCAGCGCTCTATTATTAACATTCATATAATCACATTTTTCAAATATATAAAAGACACAGCCAACCTACATCTTTACTTCAGATACTTCAAGCATGGTTATTTGTATATATAATAACAACATGAGCAAACCCTGGAGCCAGTCAGCATATGCATATCAACATATAATATTTATAATTCTAGTTATGACTCATATACATTAAGTTTGATGATATATTTAATATTCATCTCAACTATAAATTAAATCTTTGATAACACTTAAATCACAGCCCATGCATCTTTATTTGGGCTTTAGGCGGCCTTTTTTATGGGGCTGGCTATCTATATCCGCGGCTGGTGTACTTTGAACATTAGGACTATTAATAGCACTTCCTGTTTTCGGCATCTCCCCCTTTTTATTACTTTGAGTATGAAGCATCATTCTCTCTGGATCAGAAGCATTAATCTCATTTACATTTTCTTTATTATAACTGTCCATAATATTCCAATCCGTCCCCTCCGCAACATCAAAACCATAAGGCGTATCCCAATCATTATCACTATAAGATTTAGGCACTCCCAAACCATTAAAATGTTCAATATTATCCTGGACCAACCCAAGCCTCTTTTCAGCCTCCATTAAATCCATTCTGCTTCTAGGATCTGTAGCCTGCATTGCATGTACTATCTCCAACATCTCATTTAATTGTTGTGTTACATAGCCTCCATCAGGATTATCAAATTTAACGGGCAATCCACATGAAGCATATTCTCTCATGGCAACATAGTCTTCCTCAGAAACATCAGGACCCACAACCGATAAAACCTCTGACACTGCCAAACGTGATGCCAACATACATTCTATTGTTTTTCCCAAAGCATATTTATCAGTCGCATCGCTGTATTGAAATTGATGATATGCAGGGCTATCATAAAAATATGGTATTTCATTTTCCCTACCACTATTTTTCATTTTGGTCATTAGAGCAGTAATCTCTTTAGTTTTTTCTAGAAGATTCTCCCTATGTGCCAAGGCCACATCCGGACTCCTAATATCACCGAGGCCTAAAGCCTCTAGCGCCTCAGGGGGCATGTAGTTTAATGTTCCCATTGGGCTATCTGTACCCACATCACTACGAACATCTGGGCTTTGCATTGAGACCCCATAATCAAATATGTTCACCTCTATTTCACCATCTACATACGCTATTTTTATGTTTTCAGGTTTAAGATCACGGTGCAGAATACCTTTTTCATGTAACCTTGCAACTTCAAGAGCCATTTTCCTCGCAACACCACACATCTCCACTACCTCATTACTCGATAGCATATGTGCTTTTGTTGATTTTTCATTACGCCTCTCTACCGCGTTATCATCTCACAACCTATCTCTTTTGATATGCTGCATGTTATCTTCTATTGCTCCACTCCTAGGGAAAAAACCACACATTTTAGCTTGCGCTTCTCTTTTAGCAATAAGCTGTTGCAGCAACTCAATATCATCTATAACCTCCTCGGGTGCACTCTTTATTGTGCTTACCTCACCTATTGCTGCTGGAACCCTTCTAAATGTTCCTGAATCTTCATCCTCGACGGAGGGGACCTTTCTAAACGTTCCTGAATCTTCAGCCTCGACGGAGGGGACTCTTATAAATGTTCCTGAATCTTCAGCTAATGTCTCAGATAAGGAATTAGCATCTAAATTAAATGTAGCAACAGGACTAGCACGCAACGCCTCAGTAACATTCACCCCTATAAACATATACTGACTGAGATCCTGCCCAGGAAGAAGCTTCATAATAGATAGTATTGCATGGCTATTAGGCAACTTAATTGCTTTTTGAAAAGATCCTGGTGCAGCAATATTAGCAATATGTGTCTCCTGCTCAATTGCGGATAACATCTCTTCTTGCTTTTTAAAGCATATAACTCACCACTTTCAACTTCTTGTATTAGCATTACCTCACCATATGCACCGCTACCGAGCTTATGACCAGTTTGCACATACACCCTTCCGTCACTTTTATATAGGTTGCCAGAAATATAGTTACAATCTTCTTCTGAGACCGCCAATCCCTCCTTAAAAGCAAAGCTATATAATTCCTCTTTTGTTAACACATCAATGCTCGGATCAGCTTTAAAGGCCTCTATAAGCGCTATTACCCTAGGATTTCCAAGGTCAAGAACGTTGCCATTTTCAAATTCTCTGTCTTTGATATAGTCCGAAAGCTTTGCTGGCATATTTGCCTCTAGGTCTGATAAAACACTATTCTACTTATTAAAACTTAGACAAATTTTATAAAAACTGTTATATCCTTAAACATAAACTTATGGAAACATTAAGATGCTTACACACTACAGCTCAACAGGAGCGGAGTTTAACCCTGGTAGGCCATTGCGCTCTTTTAGGATCCTAATAGAATGTTCTGACTTTGACACGTTGGTGAAAACAATAGAGCAATATCCAAGTATGCTAGACGTAATCAACACTCCGGATCCTGACGCACGCAACAGAACTCCGCTGAACCAAAGCATTCAAATGTATTTGAATTGTGTTGGTGATCATAAAAAAAACAGACACTTAGGTATAATTAATTTTTTATTATTAAATAATGCAGATCCTAATGTTACTACCCCATCGGGCAAGAACATTTACTCTTATGCTGTAGATTTCCCAGACCTAGCTGCAGTATTAGAGAAGAACAAGATGTCATCACCAGGACAACCTTCAACTCCTGTGCGGCCGAATACAATATAGAGCTTGGCCAGATTAAATTAATGGTAATTTAAGTTTCTTCTAAGTTAATGCCATAAAGATAAAATATTAGCATAAACTGAGAATAAAATTCTTTGTTAAATAGTTCGGTGTAAATTAAATTGTCAGAAACCTTAAGGTTGAAAATCACAAAATTAAGCTTGAGATGATTTTCCAGCCATATAATTTAAATTTATAAGCAGATTTATCCCCGCCACCCAGCTCCATGTAGGTCACACATAATTAATAATATTTTTCCATGTTAAAGAAACTTAATTCTACCTACCCGTGTCAAACATGTGTTATTTTGAAAAATATTGAGGTTCTATTATGAGACAGCTGTTAAAAACATGTGTTTTGTGGGCTCTTATAATTACCCCAAGTCTGGGCTATGCGAACGATAATTCAACTTACTCTATAACCTACATAAACCCAGCCTATCAAATAGAAGCCACTGATCCTAATCATCACTGGGCCCCTAAGCTAAATGAAGCCTATGCAAATGAGTACACTAAAGAGTATGTGGGTCCTGGCTTTTTTAACTGGGTAGAACAAGTCAAGACGCTACCACAAACCCACTATATCGATTTAAATAATCTTGCAGACTTTAAACAAAAATTTATCCACCCCAATATAGCCATCAACGAAAGCACTGGTAATAAGCACCCCAAAGGTATGGAGCTATACGTTATGGATTATAATGGCGACTTCTACATCCATCCTAAAATCAAGCCTAAAACAGGTGTTACAGGCTTTAATCACTCATCATTATTACATGCCGGACCACTATCCTCCGCTGGTTTTTTACACTTTAATGAGCACGGCGAAATATTTGCTGTCGATAACTATAGTGGTCATTACCACCCAGATGATACTCAAATAATAAACGCCTTAGATTCACTGAAAAATAAAGGGATAGAACTAGAAAAGATAGATCTCTATAAAAGAATATCTTCCGATAGCTTTGATAAAAACATCTATAACGCTCAAACCTGGTATGACCAACATAAACAACTTCTCTCTAATGCTAAATTAACCGACATGATCATCTATGACTTATACCACAGTATTTCCAAGCACAACCTAAACGGTGCATTTGTCGTCGGCGGAGGTATCGCATATGACTCTAAAAACTACATAACAGGCAAGGCAAACGATATAGACAGCATGCTTGTTTTTGCTAATAGGCAAGATATGGATGAATTCATAAAGTCCACATCAAAAGAAAAGCTAACTGAACTTTTCAATTATGACAACCTCACCTATTTCAACAAAGATGAAATAGATTTTTTCCTTGATAACAACATAGAGGTTATGCGTATCTCAGGAAAAATAAAAGGCCTTAAAGTAACCATCAAACTTATAAATGCGAAGGCTCTAGAAGAGGCGGGACCAGACACACTATTTCAAGTGATGTCCAAAGGTAAAGACAAACGAGTATTTTATGGCCGCTCATTAAAAGGCGACCCAGTAACTATAATGATAATAAATCAAAGCTTTAAAGATAAGGATGATGTTGACTCATATGTTATTTTAGATAAAAATTATTACTCTTTTAATGACTCATATGTTCCAGGCCTTATAACTGATTTTATAATCACAGCCAAAGCAATTAAAGATTACAACGGCATATTTAACAAGTTACAACATGAAATGCACAGCCAATTTGTACGTTTATTACAAAAAAAGGGATGTGTTCGTGAAAATGAAAAACTAACTGCTTTTTTTGTAAGAGAAGATAGGTTTTCCGAACAGTATAAAAACAACCTTATTAAACAGCTTGGCGCGCACAGCAACGGTATAATCACTCAAACCCCATCTTGCTTAACCCCGCCAAATCATGGATACATAGTAGAAATCAATCCAAAATTATTTTCCAAACCCATAGTCAATTTTAAATATACAAAACCTGAAAAAATTTCCACACCTCAATTCCCGAGCGATATGAAATCTTTATTGCAACATGCCGCCAACGAAATGAACCCGCCTATATTACAAAAAATTTACATTTCTCCGCTTAGTGAAGAAGAAAGAGTATTCACTTCAAACATCAACTCTGGAAAAATTTTTCATGGCAAAATCAACACGGAAGAGCATCGCGAATATTTTTATAAATTCATGCGAGCAGATGACCCAATGTCTATAGCAAATGAAGCCCTTAATATGCCAAACATAGTTCAACTATTTGACAATACAGTAGAGCCTGTTTATGTAGACCCTAAATATAGATTTTTTTTAGCCCCATGGATTAATGGTAAAACTTTGGCTGAATATATTACCGTCGACCTAAATAAAAACAAAGACACTGTTTTCAAGGTGGAATTAACTCGAGCTGAACAAACCATCAAATCATATATCGCATCCATGAAAACAGTACAAGAAATAGATTCATCAACCCAGCCCATTCACAGGCTTTATTATGACAGGATTACGGGAAAAAGAATGGAAGACTTTTACTCAGGAAAAAATGTGCAATTACCTGGGAACCAAAGCATCAACTTCGACACCCTGAAACATTATTCTTTTTTAATAAATGGCCATGAGTATCCACCTCTCAGTGAAATTATAAATAATGCCACCATTTATCTAGATCCCACTTTTTTAAACGACAAAATAAAAATCTATGGACTTGCAGACAATCATTCTGGCAATATTATTATCGACACTCAAGGGCAATATTATACAATTGATTATGAGTATGCAGGAATTTCTCACCCGGCTCAAAATTTAACTAAAACTATATTTAATGACTCTTTCACTAAATTGTTACATGGAAATATAAACAGTAAAAATCTTGAGAAATTCATAGTAGACACAAAAAACAAACAAATCATTATTGACCATAATTATGTTTTAAGTAATGAGGAAATTGCTTTGCTTAAAATGAAAATAGAAGGGGTTCTTGATGCGGTGCGATATATAGCTAGAGCACAAAACCTCAATGTTGATGATTGGGATAATATACTTAAAGCATCGCTGTTTGTTGCGGGGTTTCTAACCAAAGACTTGCTTGCATATTCACCTGAACAAACAGCCATCTCTTTTGCATTATTAGTGAAAATTGCCACTGATGGACCACTATAAATCATAAAGATATTGACCTAGACAATATAAGTTGGGTATATTATACAAAAATTAAGGCAAATAAACATGTGTTCAAATATTCTGCACAGTATAAACATGAAAAATTGTTCACACCCACAAACTACAGCACCAGGGCATATACACCCATGAACGAAGACATAACATCCCCAAGCTCTACTAAAATGAAAATCTTTCGACGTAAAATTCGTTCCGATATGGTTGCTTCTTATAAACATTTTGAAGTTTTTATTGATATAAAACAATTTTACCCAGGTCGCATGTTTGTTCTTGCCAAACGCTGTGATGCGAAAAGCTTTACAGACTTACATCCTGATGAACATTTAGAGCTGGGTTTGATTGCACGTGACCTGGAATATGCTTACGCACAGATAGACGTACTAAGGCCAGATGTAGTTAACTATGCTTTTTTAGGCAATGATCTCCAGCATTTCCATATGCATGTCATACCTAGATACAAGTCACCCAGAACAATTTTAGATGAAACATTTACAGATATCAGATGGGGACATAGCTATAGCTGCCCAGAAGCCAGCTCGTATCAAACACCCAAAAGTATTCTTTGCTTTATGAGGCAAGCTCTAAAAAGAGCCATTAGTGATACAGGCTTAAACAAAACAGCCTGGGATATAGAAAAGAGCATTAAGTACGCAGATAGCGAAATCATAACGTCGACACCCAAGCCAGCTTGCGAAAGACGTCCCAAACTATCCGGCAAGTGCATATCTATAGTTGAACTTGAAGAGAGTGATCACAACATCACTGCCGAACTGATCACACTAGAAATGAACATTCTAAAAACAAAGCTTCAGCTGTTGCAAATGAAGCTGCAGCTGCAGCTTCAGCTGTTGCAAATGAAGCTGCAGCTGCAGCTGCAGCTACAACAGTTATATTATAAATTAAAATGCACCTCAACAAGACCACTTAAAGCCGCCCCCATCGAGGCCAAAGCTAGAATCAATCTGCAATTAGCAAATTTGAGACGCACCTATCATCTCGAGCAACCCCCAATAAGACACAACCACATGGTTCTGCAATATTCTTTGCAACAAAGGGCCCTTAACAGTATTAAAAACAACATACACATTTCACCTCTCATAAAAACAGTCCCCGCTCGCAGGGGGAATGGGAATCTACACCCATAAATAATATCAAGTCAGCACCAACCTCTCTCCCTAATACTTTTGTTAATAACTGAAAAACAACTTAAATATTGTATTCCTTCAAAACCACAATAATCTTCAGAACACAAAAAATAACCTCCCTAAAACATATCTTGGTTTTCAGAATTCAAATGATGTGCCTTTTCAACATAGGGTATAACTCCACGCAGAGGACGTGAACGACACCCACCCAAAATCTGTAAATTTCGAGATAATCCTTGGTGTTTTTTAATAAAAAAAATATAATTAATGTGCCCGGCCAGGATCGCCTTCATCAGCCTGTCTTTATCAGGCAACATTGCATTACTCATATAGACATTGTCATGTTTACCTTGAAAAACCCCAGCATGACAGTAGCCTTTCAATGTCGAGTCAACTCAAACAAAATCTCAACAGCCTGCTCCTGATGCCTCAAAGGCTGTGGATCCCATAAATTGCTTGCTTTTAAAACTGATCATATTATATCCTTGTTAGATTAATAGTTAGTTACACTTTCCAGTGTGCAAATACTATAGAGCCCCTAATACAGCTGGCGACACCATTTCCCCTGAAAAACTCTGAGGTTTAAGCTCAATGACGACATCAAAACAAAAAAGAATCGCTATTATTGGCGGAGGTGCCAGTGGTGTTTTTGCTTCTATTCGATGCGCTGAAATTGCCATGGAGCAAAAAATTGACATTGACATACGCGTCTTTGAAACATCTTCAAGACTTCTAAAGAAAGTGCGAATTTCTGGAGGTGGCCGCTGCAACGTCACCCACAACATCTTTGAAGTGAAAGAGTTCTGTTCAAACTACCCTCGAGGCCTAAAAGAACTGATATCCCCCTTTCAAACATTTCAAGCAGCCAATACTGTAGAATGGTTTAAAGAAAAGGGCGTTCGTCTTAAACATGAAAGTGATGGCCGCATGTTCCCTGTCACAAACAGCTCAGAAACCATTATAAATTGCTTCATGCAAGCAGCCAACAAGCATGAAATTAAATTATTAACCAAAATGAATGTTAAAAGCCTGAAAAAACTAGAAAACGGACAAATATCCTTATTTATTAATGAAAATGAGTCCTTTATTGCTGATTCAGTCTTAATTGCAACAGGAAGCATGCCAGGAGGATATCGACTTGCTAAGTCCCTCGGTCATACAATAACAGAAATTGCGCCCTCACTTTTTACTTTTAAAATTGAAGATTTAATTTTAGAAAATTTGTCAGGAACCTCGTTCCCCAACGCAGGATTAACTCTTAAAGTGGATGGAGCAAAGCCTTTTTATCAAAAAGGTCCTCTATTAATTACTCACTGGGGTTTAAGCGGTCCAGCACTCTTAAAGCTTTCAGCATGGGCTGCCCGTGAAATGATGCATACCAAGTATAAAGCAAAAATCATTGTCAACTGGCTTGGCGTTGAACATCAGGATGATGCTGAAAAAATACTAACTTCGATTAAAAACAATAATATAAGGTCCACTATCAGCAAGGATTACCCTCGTGAATTAACCAAAAGATTTTGGCATCAACTTCTAATCAAGTGTAAAGTTTCACTCGAAAAACGCTGGTCTGAAATAAGCAAAAAAGAGTTCAATATAATTGTTAAGAATTTATATAGCTGCGAACTTAATGTGCTTGGTAAAAGTCGCTTCAAAGAAGAATTTGTTGAATGTGGCGGAATAAACCTGAAAGAGATAAACTTTAAGACCATGGAAAGCAAACTATGCCCGGGACTTTATTTTTCAGGAGAGATCATGGATATTGACGGGATCACTGGGGGCTTTAATTTCCAAAATGCATGGACCTCTGGATGGATTGCCGGCAGCAATATGCCTCTGAATTACTAACAGTCCTCGACACAATCACTATAACTTTTGCAACCTAGATACAACTAACTTGCCATATTATAATATATAAGCCCCCACTGAAATTAAATAATAGTATCCCCGCTAAATGAACACCCTGTAAATACAGTCTCTTTTATACCAACACCAAACAGATGCCTTCCAAGTTCTTCTAATTACATTAATTGGATAAAACTAACCTTATATTCTATTTGAGTAGAATTGCAGGAACAGCTAAACTATTCATACATGGATAAGTTTGGCTCACTATGAATATTATTATTTTAGGGGCAGGGAAAGTAGGCACAGCCTTTGCTGAACACTTTGCTAAAGAAAATAACAACATTACCGTTGTTGATCAAAATGTTACACACCTTACCCCATTAAGTGAACACCTTGATATCCGCACAATTGTGGGACACGCTAGTTATCCAAATATCTTGAAACTAGCTGGTGCTGATGAAGCTGATTTACTTATTGCAGTAACTAATAGTGATGAAACCAACATGGTTGCATGCCAAATAGCGCATTCTATTTTTCAAACTCCAAGAAAAATTGCCAGAGTCCGGCAAGTGCAATACTCGGCGCATAAAAGACTATTTCAAAGCTCAGATATTCCCATAGACATCCTTATCAGCCCAGGCTCATTGGTTACAGAGGAAATAAGGCAAAGCATTGTCCATCCCGATGCCGAGAATGTCCTGGAGTTTGGCAACAAGGCATTACAATTAGTAACAATTAAAGCCAAAATTGGGGGGCTATTAATTCAAAAACAAATTAAGAATTTGGAAGAATTTATATCTGCTGATTCCTGCAAGGTTGTTGCTCTCTATCGAGACAAAAAAGCCACTGAAATAACTGATGAATCATATATCTACCCTGGTGATGAAATTTATTTTTTATCAAAAAATCAATTCACTGATAAAAGCATTAGCTTATTTCGTCCATTATCAAAAAAACCAAAACGCATAATTCTTGTTGGTGGCGGGAATATTGGCACAAGTTTGGCCACTTCATTAGAACAAAGATTTCATGTTAAAGTAATTGAGAAAGATGCTAAAGTCATCGAACACCTAGCAACAACACTCCAGAAAGCTATCGTCTTGCATGGTGATGCAGTTGACCAATCTCTATTAACCCATGAAAACGTGATGAATACTGATGTTTTCTGCGCTGTTACCAATAGCGATGAGACTAACATGGTTGCATGCATGTTAGCTAAAAATTTAGGTGCAAGAAAAACTATAGCCATCATTAATAATGAAGTTTACTATGAAATAATTGGCTCTCATGTCGACGTTCTTATTTCCCCACAATCTAGCACTATTAGTAGCCTACTTAGTCATATTCGCCGAGGCGACGTCACACAGGTACACTCATTGAAATTTGGTGACGCAGAAGCAATGGAAGTAATTGCTCATGGCAGCAAAGCCAACTCTTTTGCTATTGGTAAACCCATGGCCCATTTAGAGCTACCCTGTGGCGCTACCCTCGGAGCCATTATTCGTGTCGATGAGATCTATATGCAACAATCGGATATTATTATTCAAGAAGGTGACCATATGATATTTTTCTTACAAGATAAACGTGCTCTCCCAAAACTTGAGAGTTTATTTAACCCCATACCAATTCCGGTATAATTTAATATGCACATCAAATATATAGCAAAAAACTTAGGCGGTATGTTTAGCATTTTCAGCCTAACCATGGTACCCCCAATTATGCTATCTTTATCTTACAAAGAAAATACATTAATGGCATTTAGTATTTCTTGGCTTATTTTATTCTGTTCTGGACTTTTACTCTGGCTACCATTGAGATTTGAACACTATGAGCCCCGGGTCCGAGAAGGTTTTTTAATTGTTGTAATTTATTGGCTGGCCCTATGTTTAATTGGCGGCCTACCTTTTTTTATTTCTGAAAGCCCAGATATCAGTTATATAGATGCTATTTTTGAATCAGTTTCCGGCCTTACAGCCACAGGAGCCACTGTGTTCACCCAACTGGACACTCTACCAAAATCGATTATTTACTACAGACAGCAATTACAATTTCTTGGTGGCATGGGCATCTTACTTCTTGCGGTAGCAATTTTGCCCACCCTTGGAGTTGGTGGCATGCAATTATTTCGTGCTGAAATTACCGGCCCCAACAAAGACACCAAGCTAACTCCAAAACTTGCCGAAACAGCTAAGTCACTATGGTTTATTTATGTAATGTTAACGCTGCTGTGTGCTCTAGCATATTATTCCTGCGGAATGTCTTGGTTTGATGCTATCTGTTATAGCTTTGGCACGGTCTCAACAGGCGGTTATGCCCCCCATGATTCCAGCATTGGTTTTTTCCATAATCCAGAGATCAAATTAGTTGCTATGGTTTTTATGTTCTTGGGTGCGATTAACTTCTCTTTACATTTCTTCTCTATTAGACACTCAAACATTGCGAGCTACAAAAAAAATTCTGAAGTAAAGGCTATGCTGCTAATGTTGGGAATATCTAGCCTCTTAATATGGTTATACATGTATGTAAGCCCCGATGTTCAAACTGCTGGTGCTATTGACGTCGGCTTTCATGTAATTTCTTTGGCAACTACAACAGGGTTTTCCAGTGGCAACTACCAATCATGGCCTCTTTTTTGCACACTCTTACTTCTATTGCTTGGTGTTATTGGTGGTTGTGCAGGCTCAACCAGTGGTGGGGTTAAAATAGCTAGAGTATTGATCCTTTTCAAACATAGCACCGCAGAAATACAAAAAATACTCCACCCTCGCTCTCATTGTTTAGTAAAGTTCAACCAATCCCCAGTATCGGCTGACATTCTATCTGCAGTTATGGGTTTTTTAGGTATGTACATTATACTCTTCTTCATTTTCACTTTAGGCATGACAATAACTGGAGTAAATTTTATTACAGCTTTTTCAGCTGTTGCAGCAACCCTGTCTAATATCGGCCCAGGCCTAGGGGATGTTGCCTACAACTATCAAGAGTTATCAAGTGCTGCCAAAGCACTGCTAAGTCTTGCAATGATTACTGGCCGCCTAGAGCTTTTTCCATTGTTAGTATTATTATCCCCCCTCTATTGGAAGAACTAATATAATTCTCCTTCTTGTGACTCCCAACTCACAAAAACTTCCTCGCATTCATGAGCCAACACACCATACTCTTGAGATACTTTACGCTCCCCTGCAGGCTTTAATATTTGCTCATAAAACACAGAGTCATCAAATCCATATTTAGCTGCAATGCTTTTATCAACCCCAATAATAACGCGTTCAATTCTTGCCCAATAAATCGCACTAAGGCACATTGGACAAGGCTCTGCAGTGGTATAAATAACGCACCCTTGAAGATGTGGCTCACCAAGAGATGCAGCTGCCAAACGGATCACATTCATTTCCGCGTGACATGTTGGGTCCCTATCTTTTAGTACTGTGTTGTGTGCTGATGCTATTACTATATCCCCGCGCATAATGGTGGCCCCAAAAGGCCCTCCATCAGCCTTTTGTATTCCTAATATCGCTTCTTGTACTGCTAACTTCATTGGCTGCATAATTTTTCCTTATATACCAGAGATAAAACCAAAATTAACTTCTCCTGGAGAACTCACTATCTACTTAGTTTTCACCTTAAACCCAACAAACCCACAGCTTCTTTTGTTGACTAAAGGATCTGTCTGCTCAAACATTCAATTTCTATAATAGCTTGGTTTCTTCTGAACCAAAATAATTCATTTTGTTAAGACAACACTAATAATTTATTACCTCCAATATTATCTAAACAACTAACCATTAAGGTTTTGTATTTTAAATAAGGTATAATGTTATGGAAATTAGGCATAATGCCAACTAACTTGTATAGAGGTGAAAATGCAGGGTATTACTTTTCAGGAGCTAATTGATAAATTACACGCTTTTTGGTCTGGCTACGGCTGTGCCATATTACAACCTATGGACTTAGAAGTTGGGGCTGGGACGTTTCATCCAACAACCTTCTTAAAAGCCATTGGTCCAGAGCCATGGCAGTGTGCCCATGTCCAAGCTTCACGACGTCCTGCCGATGGTCGCTATGGAGAACATCCAAATAGAGGGCAACATTTTTACCAATACCAAGTTGTATTAAAACCTTCACCGGAAAATTTACAACAGCTCTATTTGGATTCACTGTGTTCTCTTGGTATTGATCCTCTTGCCCATGACATTCGCTTTGTTGAAGATAACTGGGAAGGTCCAACTCTTGGCGCATGGGGTCTTGGCTGGGAAGTATGGCTGGACGGTATGGAAATAACCCAATTTACCTATTTCCAACAAGTCGGTGGCCTTGAATGTAAGCCTGTCATGGGTGAGCTAGCTTATGGGATTGAACGCATCTGCATGTACATGCAAGGTGTTGATAACATTAGTGACTTGGTCTGGACAAAAACTGGAAACAACATCCTCACTTATGGTGACCTGTTCAACCAAAATGAACTTGAGCACTCCACATATAACTTTGAAACCTCTGACACCCAAATGTTATTTAAACATTTTAATGACTGGGAGACAGAGTGTGAGAAAACTCTAGAACATGGGCTTCCATTAGTTGCCTATGAAATGGTTCTAAAAGCATCACACATTTTTAATATTCTAGATGCCCGCCACGCCATCTCTGTTACTGAACGGCAAGGCTACATCTTAAGGGTGCGAAATTTAGCCAGAAAAGTCGCTAGCAGCTACTACGAAAAGAGAAAGGCGCTAGGTTTTCCACTGCTTAAAGAGGTCTTACCCCATGCAGGATAATTTACTCATAGAGATTGGTACTGAAGAGTTACCTCCAAAACAATTAATATCCCTTGCAACAAATTTATTAAATGGTTTTTCAGCCTATATAGAAAATGCTGGCTTTAACTTCACTAATAAGCAATTCTTTGCCAGCCCTAGAAGACTTGCAATATACCTTGAAAAGGTGGAGTTTGAGCAAGAAACTAAAATGGTGGAAATATTAGGCCCTATGCTAGTCCATGCTTTTGATGAACAAAATAACCCCAAACCAGCAGCAATTGGTTTTGCAAAAAAGTTTAACACTAGCATTGCGGCCCTTGAAGTAATTGATAGCCCCAAAGGACAGCGCCTAGCGTTCAAGCAAGCTGTATCCGGAAAATGCCTACGTGATGCTATTGAGCCAGCTCTTGCACATGCAATAAAACAACTTCCACAGCATCGCTGGATGCACTGGGAAGATAAAAAGTGGATGTTTGTCCGCCCTGTACATTGGCTTCTAGCCCTCTATGGGAAAGAGGTTTTACCATGCAAGCTCTTTGATTCTCAGAGCTCCAATATCTCCCACGGCCATAGATTTTATGCTCCTCAAGCCCTAACTATTAATAGTGCCGACGAATATATCACTACCTTGCGGCAAGCAAAGGTTGTGGCTTGCCCACAAGAGCGCAAAGACAACATCCTTAAGCAAATTAAACTACAATCTCAACGACACTCAGTGCAAGCAGTTATAGAAGATGATTTATTAAATGAAATATGCGCCATCGTTGAATGGCCCAGAATCATGATTGCTGAATTTAATGCTAGTTTCCTGTCAGTACCGAAAGAAGTATTAACCACATCAATGCAGGAACATCAAAAATGTATTGCCACTATTAATGATGATGGTAAATTATCCAACAAATTCATCATTGTCTCCAACATGGACCCTCAAGACACAAAAAATATTATTGAGGGTAACCAAAGAGTTATGAACGCCAGACTCAGCGACGCAGCCTTTTATTTTTCCAAAGATAAAAAAACCCCGCTGGAAGACATGGCAAAAAGATTAGCCAATGTGGTCTTTTTCGAAAAACTTGGCACCCTACATGACAAAACCTTACGTATAACTCAACTTTCAAAAATCATTGGCAAACACACCAAGGCTGATCTAGATGTTATTGAAAGTGCTGCAAAAATTCTTAAAGCTGATCTCATGTCTGAAATGGTGGGTGAATTTCCTGAATTACAAGGCACCATGGGCAAATATTATGCGCAATTACAAGGCCGTGACCCTGCTGTTGCTAAGGCTATTGAAGAACACTATCTTCCTAAATTTTCCAAAGACAATTTGGCCACAAGCTCCGCAGGAATTGCTTTAGCCCTTGCGGATAGGCTAGATTCTTTAGCTGGATTTTTCTCACTAGGTCTACAGCCACAAAAAGATAAAGACCCATATGGACTTAGACGACAAGCTCTTGCGATAGTAAGGATCTTAGTGGAAAAAGATATTAGCATTGAAATAAGCAGTATTTTCAGTAGTGCATTAACCTTATACAAGCAGCCACCCAACACTGATGTTATTCAAGAATTTGTCTTGTTCACCTTTGAAAGAGCTAAATCTTGGTACCTGCAACAAGGGTATACTGCCAGACAAATAGATGCCGCCGCCAACACTGGCATCGACAATATCTCTGATCTAAACAGCCGTTTATTAGCTATAAAACATTTCACTCAATCTGACAATGCTGCCAGTTTAAGCGAGGCCAACAAGCGTGTTAGGAATATTTTATCTAAAAACAACATTCCGTTAAGTCATGATTATATCATTCAAGAAAGCTTGCTTGTTGATGCACCAGAAAAAGACTTGCTTGCCTCGATCTACGCGGCCACCGAAAAGATATCACCGATGCTCATTAAACGAAATTATATCGGGATTATTGATGTTTTATCGGCTTTAAAGAAAGATGTTGATGCTTTTTTTGAACATGTAATGGTCATGTGTGATGATGAAAAAATTCGACAAAATCGCTTAGCTATTTTGGTTGCTCTTCGCAAACTTTTTTTAACTGTTGGAGATGTATCCTTGTTATGAATAATTTTGTATTGCTAGATAGAGATGGGGTGATAAATTATGATTCTGACACTTATATAAAGACACCAGATGAATTCAATATAATTCCCTCCAGCTTAGAAGCCATACAATTATTGTATAATGCTGGATTTAAAATAATCGTTATCACAAATCAATCAGGGTTAAATCGTGGCTATTTTTCACAAAGTTCCCTGAATGCCATTCACCAAAAACTCCATTCTGTAGTAGAGTCTGTCGGAGCAAAAATAGAGCATATTTATATTTGCCCACATACCCCAGACGAAAACTGTGCATGCCGCAAACCCAAAGCCACACTAATTTTGCAAGCAATAGATGATTACAACATCAACACCAAAGATTTATATTTTATTGGTGACAAACTTGCCGATATTGATTCTGGTCAAAATGCTGGTATTAATAGCGCTCTAGTGCTAACAGGAAAAGGCCAAAAAACTATAAAAAAACATCAGCTGGAAATCGAAGGGAAAGCAAAAATATTTTCAACCTTGCTGGATTTTTCAGCCTTTATATTAACGCCCATGGAGGTGTAACCTGGTTCTGACTAGCGCAAGATATAACCTTATTCGTGTAATATCATTAGGATTCCTTTGTGCGCACTATTATATAAATTAAATTTATACATTGACATTCATCGTGAAAAATTGTTTCATTGTTAGACGTGCAATGCACAAGTAATCCATAAAAATCACTATTGAGGTTTAAAATGAAATCATCCCGACAATCTGAACAGTTTATTATTGTTTTTGTACTCGAAACAGTTGTTGCCTCCACCTGCCATTATCTCCTCTCTCACGCCAGCCGCCATCCGGTCTGTAGCGCGTAATTATTTTTTTATAAAATTTATTTTTTCAGGAGGGCATAACAATGCCAAGGTTTCTTATTGTCTTGTTGTTTACAGAAATGTGGGAGCGCTTCAGCTACTACGGTATGCGAGCACTATTAGTTTTATTTTTAACATCCGAACTAGGATTTTCTGACCCGAAAGCCTATGGAATATATTCACTAATGTCAGCCCTATGTTTTTCTGGACCAATGATTGGTGGCTTTTTAGCAGATAAGCTCCTTGGGTTTCGTAAAATGGTAATTATTGGTGGCATCACCATGGTCCTCGGCCATGCCCTAATGGCCTTAATTCCATTAAGCTCTAATATTATATTTGTGGGCCTATCCTTGATTGCTGTGGGCATGGGTCTTTTTAAGGGTAATATTAGCAACCTTCTTGGAACTTGCTACTCAACTGAGGATCCTAAGCGTGACAAAGCCTTCACTCTGTTTTATGTTAGTGTGAACATTGGCTCAACATTAGCAACTCTGGCGTGTGCATACACAGCTAAAATGTACGGCTGGCACTGGGGCTTTGCTCTTGCTGGAATTGGAATGATGGCTGGACTTATTATTTTTGTAACCAACAATAATTTATTTGCTCACGATAAACCGCCGCGCACCACACCCTTTAAAATAACGAAAAACCTATCTATAACACCAACACAATTAGTAGCAACTCTTACTGTTATGCTAGCAATAATGGTCAGCTTTATGCTTCTGAAATACGATGTATACACAAAGCTTATTTATGTTGTGGGGATTGCCACAGTGTTATACCTTGCCAACCTTTTACGGACACTGCCTGCACACGAGCAAGGCGGGGTCGCACTATTATTTACTCTAGCCATATTCCAAATGTTGTTTTTTGCTGTTGAAATCCAACTGGGATCTTTATATAACCTGTTTACACAACGTAATGTCGATTTCCAGTTGTTTGGTTTTATGCTTCCAGCGGCTGTATCACAAACAATTAACCCTTTATCCATCATGCTCATGGGGCCATTAATGGCCATGATATTTAGCAAATACTGTAAAGGCCGTGTTTTAACTCGTTTTAATTTTGGCCTCTTAACCCTGGTGATGTCATTTGCAACGATTTATCTAGGTTGCAAAAATGCAAGTGATAGTGGACTTGTGGGAATACACTACCTAATTATCTCTATCTCATTTATGGGCTTCGGTGAATTATGTATTGCTCCTCTTATGCTTAATCAATGCACCTTGCTGGCACCCAAGCGCCTACGCGGCATGCTGATGGGGGTAAATATGCTAAGTTTAGCTTTTTCCAGCCTTGCAGGAAACCTTATCTCATCATTTATGTCAATCGATAATAGTACTGAAGGATCTCAAGACACCATTGCAACTCTTGCTGTATATTCAGAGGGCTTCTTTAAATTACTAACTTTTGCCTTAATTGCTCTAGCAGCATTCCTGTGCATTACATTATATTTTAAATTTAAACCATCTCCATCTTTAACTCGACAGGCTGTCTAACCAATCTTGGCCCCTCGCACCAGGGGGGCACCTCTTGTCCTCATTAAATTATATGCTACAACCTTCGCTTTTTCTTATCTAAGGATATGTTATGATTGCTAGAATAATCTACTCTATTGGCCTGCTTATGTGTGCATTCGTTTCTAGTGTTGCTGCCAACACGTTTCCCATGGAAGATATGAAAAAGTACCATGGTGATGTGAAATCTATTCTTGAGCACTCAGTCATGATTTACTCACGTGATGATATTGCCCGTGAAACTAAGCGTGTTGCTCAAGAAATCACCGAAGTAGTTTCTGACAAAAACCCAATCATTATTTCTACATTAATTGGCGGCATGATGTTCTCTAGCGCTATTTCTGAGCACCTACGTTTTCCACTTGAAATGGACTATATAAACGTTTCTAGATATGACGGTGAAACCAACCCCAGTAATAATGTAGACTTCATTGTCAAACCTAAAAAAAGCTTAAAAAACCGTGTTGTTGTTGTTGTTGATGATATTCTAGACGGAGGCATCACCATGGCAGAAGTCTCTAAATTTTGCAAAAATTCTGGAGCAACGGAAGTATATACGGCGGTCATGACACAAAAAAATAGAAAACGTGATAGTGGTGGCCTTAAAAGTGCTGACTTTATTGCCTTTAATGCTGGAAATGAATTCCTGGTTGGTTTTGGTCTAGATTACAAAGGATATTTGCGCAATCTTCCGGAAATTTATTCTGTACAATCCTAGAAACAAATTGCTGCATATTTTTTCAGCCTGGCTATCGCATCACTATAGCCAGCATCCCCCAACATCCAATAATGAAAAAATATGGGCATATCCCAATACTTTTTGGGAAAAAGAGTAATCAAACGCCCTGAAGCAAGTTCTTTTTGAATATCACGCTCAGGAATAAGCGCATAAGCAGACCCGCTCAGCACCAGCTCACGAAACCCTCGCACAGATGGCACCATGAAACATGGTGGAGAAACATTCATAATATCAAAATGTTTTGCTAAATATTTATTGTTTAACTGATCTTGCTCATCAAATTTAACAATAGGGGCATTTAATAAATTATGATGCTGATCGCTACCTTTAAAATATTTTTTCTTAAATTGAGGCGTGGCGACCAATACATAACGCATGTTTCCAATGAAGCTTACGTCACAACCAACAACAGCCCTGGGCACTGTACTAAAACAACAGGATACTTTTCCCATTTGTAAATATCTATGAGTAACATCTTGATCATCAGCAATTACACTTATTCGAACCGACGATAAAAAATGTTTTTTTATAATAATAGGTAAAAACCATGTGTCCAACATGTCTCGACTAACGGCTACAATTAGCTCTATTGGTCGAGATGTTCCCTGTATCTTTTGTTGCGTATCCTCTTCAATGTATTTAATTTTTTTGTAATGGGCAAGAAGTTCCGCCCCGAGATTTGTTGGTATATATTCATCTCCCCTCACCAACAAAGGATCACCATAGTATTGCTGAAGTGCCTTCAATCGTTGCGATACTGCTGACTGTGTAATACATAACTTTAAAGCCGCTGCCTCAAAACTTTGCTCTTCAATTATAGAGCAAAGCGCTTGCATCCCCTTATAATCAAATTTCATTGTCATTAGGAACCCTTATCTATATTAAATATTATTAATTTTATTTATAGCACACTTTGCCGTTAAAATATCACAAGCATTACAAAAAACACTGACGGAGAGTTAAGATATGTCATATATAAGTGCTTTTGCAAAAGGTCTCAGTATCAGTGCAGGATTAATAATCCCCATTGGAGCTCAAAATGCATTTGTTATAAAACAGGGGATAACCAGGAGGCATATACTGCTCACGGCCTTATTATGTGCATCTATCGATGCTATCCTGATAAACCTCGGGGTAAAAGGTTTAGGTAGCGCTATATCTGTAGGTGGCAGCGTATTTATTGGTTGGATAAAATGGGGGAGCATAATTTTTTTAATGTTATATGGCATAATATCGCTTCATACAGCTCTAGTATCATCCTCAGAAATTGATTGCTCAAAACAAGAACAAAGCTCAGTATGGATGACAATTTGCAGCATCTTGGCAATATCACTATTAAATCCACACGTTTATTTAGACACCATAGTTTTAATCGGAAGTATTGGCAGCCAACAACTTGGAACAGAAAAATTATTGTTTACTCTGGGCGCCATGTCAGCATCATTCATTTGGTTTTTAATACTGGCATTTGGAGCAAAACGACTAGCCCCAACACTTAGCAAACCTAAAATATGGCGCACAATAAATATTTTAATATCCGTAATGATGTTTTCAATTGCCATGTCTTTAGTAAGATAAAAGCACTAATTCTTTATCAATAAGGTTGGGGCCGATGTTTTTGGGTGATCGGAAAATATTCTTCTCCTAACTCATGTCGCCTAACTGCTGTGGTTTTCCCATGAATCAATGTTTCAAAAATTTCTCCTGAATGTTGAGGTTGTGCCCTCAAGCGAACAGTGCAGTCCGTTGTATTACTATAAATATCTAAAACTGGCAAACCAGACCTAACCGCATAATGTCCAGGAGTCACAGTATTTACTGAGTGCAAGGTTTCTAAAACTAAACGTGTGCCAGCAATACCCTTATATCTTACATTCCTTGGCAAACTCAAGTATCTGCGGCCATGAACCTTTTTGCGTCTGGAGTGAGCTCCTTTGCGGCCATAAGCACCAACCTTAAATAAAACTCTATGAATATTATCCCAAAGGAAATTATTAGAGCCACCAGCGGTAAGATCTACAACACCAAGCTCGGTGCCAATAAAGCAATCTGGCTTTGGCTTGGCTACAATAGATAGCTTGCGCTTAGCAAATCCATGCCACTCTGAAGGAGTACAATTTACTCGCAAAAATCTTGTATAATGATGCAAGGACATGGTGCCGACTCCTTCTTTATAATTAGTATTTAGACATTATCTCAAAAAATAAGTCATAAAGTCAAGTAACACTATCTAGCTGCCAAGGCTTCCAACCGTTCACCTAGCGTCGGGTGTGTTGCCATTAAACTATACATAAACTTTTTAGTACCGCTAAATAGCTCTTCCGGTGAATATATATAAGCGGCGGCTCTAACACTCTCATTGGCCTGCCCAAGGTAAGCTTGACGCATAACCTCATTTTCCACGTGCGCGTCATGTATTTTAGTTAGTGCACGTGCAAGAGGCTGGTTATCTCGCATCGCAGCAACAGCGCCAGCATCAGCCATGAACTCTCGTTTACGTGACAAAAATCTTAATAAAAACATGTTAATGACAGGTAACAACATTCGCAACATGAAAAACACCAACAACAAAATTATTATGGGATTAATACCTGAGCTACGTCGCCGACCACGAGAATTACCGATGCCCCACACAAATCCTCGACAAAGTTCAAACAAAACACCAACAGTTATCGCAATTAAACTTGTTAAGACTGAAGCGGTCACTAACAGCTTAGTATCCAAATGTTTGATGTGAGATAGCTCGTGCGCTATAACTGCCTGCAATTCAGAGCGGTCCAGTTCATCTAGCAATGGCTGAGTTATTGCAACCAATGAGCTATTTTCACTATAGCCAGAAGCAAAAGCATTCATATAGAGAGCATCTATAACATATATCTGTGGCCGCCCCTTTAGACCCATTGCAATAACCATCTCATCAACAACATTGAGTAGCTGTCTCTCTTTATCAGATCTCGCCGTGCCCTCATCTAACAAGTAATACTTTGTACCAGATAAGACTAATCGACGCTGACTGCTCATGGCAGCGAGAAGGCATACAATAGCAATTATGAAAGCCCCCATTGTTGCGTATGGAATAATCATGCCATGCCCATAGGCATGTATAGCATCCCCCACCATAGAAAAAAAACCATCCCCCCAGCGGTTTGGAGGGACATATCCAGCATAATAATAATTGGGGATGGAACTTAAACTTGGCAGGCTTAATGCCGTCCTAGGATTAAAAATATAAAAATATAAAGCCAAATCAATGATAAAGCCAAGAAGAGTGTAGATAACCACATATAACACAATAACTATATTGCTTTTCTTTTTGTTACTAGCGATGGCATCGCGCCAATTAGGTGTTTTAACTGTTGTCACACGCTAAATCTATAAATCAACACGGTACTCTTCAAGCTTCACACTTTTATCTGCATCAACCTTCCAGTAAGAAAAGTTTTTATTTAATGAGCTAAACATGGTAACAACCATTCTTTCAAAAAATGATTTCTTTTTCACTTCATAAAGCTCAATAGAATCATTAAGGGCCTGCTTAGCAAAGGACAACTTGTTTTCAGTATTTACAACCTCTTCTTGCAATTGCATCGCTTGCTGGTTAGCCTTAAGATCTGGGTACTGCTCAAACATAACGTTTAACTGTGTTGCGACGGCAGAAATACCCTCCTCGGCTAACATGCGGCCACTAGAATCCCCTTCTTTTTGTGCCTGAAGCGAACGACTACGCAATGCAACCACATCCTTTAATGTTGTCTTCTCGTAATCCATGGACTTCTTTATCACACCAATTAATGACTCAAAGACTTTAAAGCGTCGATCTAGTTGCACATCGATACTACGCTCAGCATTATTTACAGCCTCAATCAAAATAATAAAGCGATTATATGTAGAAATAATAAAGACAACTATAACCGCGAGTAAAACCAAGGTAATTGTTAACATCATGCTGAGCCCCTTAAAAAAACACTTCTTTAAACATCAATATTTTCAGCAAGAAGAGCGTTGGTCTCAATAAACGTCCTCCTACTTTCAACATTATCTCCCATTAGCGTTGTGAAAATCTGATCTGCTGCAACTGCATCTTCAATTTTAACCACCAACATTCTGCGCACACCAGGATCCATTGTTGTTTCCCAAAGCTGATCCGCATTCATTTCGCCCAAACCTTTATAGCGCTGTATTTGCTGGCCCTTTTTTGCATCATCAAGCAAACACGTATATAGAGCGGCAAAACTAGAGACCTCTACTTTTTTGCCATCTTTTTCTAAATATGCTCCATCCGCAAACATTCCATTAATTGTTTTTGCAAAACCACTTAAAACCTTAAAGTCACCAGAGGCAAAGAAATCTTTGTTGAGACGTGTAGTAGTAACCACACCATGAGCATTCTGTTCAATATTAACAAAGAAATCTTCATCTTCATGTTCTAAATCAGCCTTTAAACTAAAGCCTGAATATTCGCCACGCATGTTGTTCTGATCAAATATGGTTTTTAATTGACTAACAAACCTGCCCCAGCCCGAGGAATCTGCAAATAAATCAACAGCACTATCATCAACTTCCAATACAGCATTCAGGAACATTTCTGGCAACCTTTTCTTTAGTCGCAGAATAATAGCTTTAACATTACGATAATCCATAACAAGTGCTGATAAAGCCTCTTTACTAATGCTTGGGGAGTGTGGATTTACATAAAAATTCACACCATCTAAGGCCAGCTCTAACAGATAATCTTCTAGCGCCCTATCATCTTTAACATACCTAACCTGCTTACCCTTTTTCACCCTATATAGCGGAGGCTGTGCAATATAAATATTACCACCTTCAATCAGTTCTGGCATTTGCCGGTAAAAGAAAGTAAGAAGAAGAGTTCGTATGTGCGCCCCATCAACATCCGCATCGGTCATTATAATTACTTTATGATACCTTAGTTTTGCAGCATTAAATTCATCCCTGCCAATACTGCAGCCTAGAGCCGTTATTAATGTCCCCAGCTCAACACTAGACAACATTTTATCAAATCTAGCTTTCTCAACATTTAAGATCTTTCCTCTCAACGGCAAAATAGCTTGTGTTCTTCGATCTCTAGCTTGCTTGGCAGATCCACCAGCAGAATCCCCCTCAACCAAGTATAATTCAGATAACAATGGATCACGCTCCTGGCAATCAGCAAGCTTGCCAGGCAAACCAGCAATATCGAGAGCGCCTTTTCTGCGAGTCATTTCCCTGGCCTTCCTTGCTGCCTCTCGAGCGCGCGCTGCATCAATTATTTTTCCAGCAATGGCTTTTGCACTGGCAGGATTTTCAAGAAGAAACTCTGTTAGTTTTTCTGCCAATACAGACTCAACAACAGGCTTAACGTCCGATGAAACAAGCTTATCTTTAGTCTGGGATGAAAATTTTGGATCAGGAACCTTCACGGACAACACAGCGGTTAAGCCTTCTCTAACATCATCACCGCTAGTCGAAACTTTTATTTTTCTCGCAAATCCCTCTTTCTCTATATACTGGTTAAAGCTTCGTGTTAACGCACCACGAAACCCAGCCAAATGCGAGCCACCATCTTTTTGAGGTATATTATTAGTGTAGCAAAAAACATTTTCCTGGTATGAATCGTTCCACTGCATGGCAACCTCCACACCAATGTCATCCTTATAAGAAACAAAATTAAACACCTCGCCATGAACGGATGTTTTGTTTTCATGTAAATGAGTTACAAAAGCCTCTAGGCCCCCTTCATACTCAAAGATATCTTTTTTATCAGAGCGCTCGTCAGTAAGATGAATTTTCACTCCAGAATTAAGAAATGATAACTCTCTCAACCTTTTTGCCAGAAGATCATAACTAAAAACAATAACATTATTAAATGTTTCAGTACTCGGCCAAAAACGTATCTGTGTTCCTGTTTTATGTGTTTCACCAACCTGAGCCAAGTCTTGTTGTGGCTCACCATGAACATATTGCTGCTCATAAATTCCACCCTGCCTTTTAACTTGCAGGTCCAACCGAGAAGACAGGGCATTAACAACAGAAATACCTACCCCATGAAGCCCACCAGAAACCTTATAAGAGTTATCATCAAATTTACCACCAGCATGCAAAATCGTTAAAATCACCTCGGCTGCAGAACGGCCCTCTTCCGGATGCAAATCTACAGGAATTCCGCGGCCATCATCACGAACGGTTACGCTTCCGTCTGCATGAAGAATAACTTCAATAATTGAGCAGTGGCCAGCAAGAGCCTCATCTATAGAATTATCTACAACCTCAAAGACCATATGGTGCAAACCAGTGCCATCATCAGTATCACCAATGTACATCCCTGGTCGCTTACGAACAGCATCCAACCCCTTTAATACTCGAATACTCGAAGAGTCATATGCCTGTGTTTCTGCTTCGCTCATAGTTAGTCCTCAAAAAATAATCTTCATTGTTGTTTAACTTGCTGGAAGTAGCGCCTCTACTCAAAACCATGTTGTTCCATGTGGAACAAAATAGTTTCTTGTGATTGCTCAACCACTCCCCCTGGTTCCACGTGGAACCAACTTACCTGTCTTTTATACTCACTCCGCCCAGCACAAAAACTTTTCCATGCCGGTATAAAATCTGCCACTGATAGGCAGGTTACTAATACCTGCCCTCCATACTCTAAGACGCCCTGCAAAAGGGTGTGGAAAGACTCCCTGTCAAGCTCCGCCAAAACATCATCTATTAAGAAAATGCTCCGTGTCTCACTGGCTCTAAAATAAACATGGAACCGACTAATAAATAGCGCGCACATTAATCGCTTCAGCTGGCCCCGAGAACAAACATCCCCAGCCAAACGGCCACCTATGAAAATTTTTACATCTGCTCGATGTGGGCCAACCGTAGTTATACCTCGCATTGCGTCGACTCTCTCTCGCTGATGCAAAGCATCTTCTAATGAAAGCCCACCATCCCACCCTGAGCATAACTCAAGATGAATCTTATCATTAGTAAACCCCAGCAAATCCAGGCACGAGGAATCAGTCTCCAAAACAGCCAACATTTGACTGAGCACCTGCGCTCGATATTCGCTTACCTCTTCTCCGCTTGCAGTGAGCGTTCTCACCCAAGGATCATTGCTTAGACTTAGGCCGCTCTTAAGCATGGCGTTTCGCTGCTTTAACGCATTGCTATACCTTCGCCACAAAGTCAAATATTCTGGTTCCACGTGGAACACCAGCCAATCCAAAAATTTTCGCCTAGCCTCTGGGCCACCAGTAATAATGCCCATAGACTCGATGTCCATAACCTGCGTAGGAGCTATTTTAGCAACGCTTCCCCTGGATGTCGGCCGAGAGTTGACGTGAACACGAGGACGGCCCGACACACTCAGATCCACCCCTATGTGTGTAGTCACACTGTCTTGACGCTCATTTTCAGGGTGAGTAGCTACCGTTGCGGCAACAGCTAACATTTCCGAGCCAAACTTAACCAACTTAGAGTTGTCTGCAGTTCGAAATGACTTTCCTTGGGACAGAAGTGTTACGGCTTCTAAAATGCTGGTCTTGCCATTCCCGTTCTTGCCAAAAAAGACATTCAAATCCGGGCAAAGCCTAAAAGACACCGACTCAAAAGGCCTAAATGAAGATGCTGAAATATTCTGCAGATACACCCTGGTACCTCGCCCACTATGTTCATTTTCAAATCAGCAGTTATTACTGCTTATCTTTCAAATTTTAAGTACCTATTTTGCTGAAATTTTCACAAAAAATCAAGGGAGTTGGCCGACAAACTTTCCTGCCGCCCTCAGAAGATCTCCATCCATTTTGAGATCCTTTTCTCTCCAGAGACCATTTACCCAATTTTGATATTTAAGCCTTGAATCTGGATCATTTAAATAATCTCCAGAGCCCACATCTGGAACGGCTATCGCCCGCACATGCACCCTGGCAACAAAAGGCTTGCCACAAATAAAACCAACACAACTGGGCTTTCCTTGAGGATAACTTATTGTAAAATCTAGGATTGCTTGAATTTGCTCGCCCATGGCCTGTAAAGCACTGGCAACACCGCCAGCCTTAGGCTTCAATAGGTGCTTATATTCTGCCCCTTGCAGCTCACGTTTTTTTTTACTAAACCTTGTACCCTCCAGATAATTAAGCAGAAAGACCTGTCTGCCCTGAAACACGGCACAAGCCTTTTTGGTTTCTTCTGCATCATCAGCAACCCTCTCAGGATGATCCTGTAAATACTTTTTACTGTATCTGCGCATAAAGGGACAATCTATCCCCCAGGCCCCCAAGCCAATTAACGGTATATATAAAATGGGTCTTTTGACAAAGAATCTAACCGCTATTTTAGTGTGCATCATTGCCTTCAAGACCGCGGGAATATCAAACCATGAACTATGGTTTGATACAATAAGGCAGGACTTTTCAGAGGGAATGCTCTCCAGCCCAACCAACTCCCACTTAACATTGGAAACCATCCGCGTTGCCAGCACTGAGCAATAGCACCATGCCCACCCAAAGAAATCGCCCATTTTAATGAACGTTTGCCGCAAAGATTTAATGGGAACAACAACTCGCAAGCACCGAGAAAGCATCATTGGTATACATGTACAAACAGTCACAAGAGCCATAAAAGCCAACGTCACCACAAACAAACATAGCTGTTTCAACAGCCCTATCATTAGCCGACTCCTTTCGTTCTATAATCGCATAGGCATAATTACATACAAACTTCCTTCGTCACCAACCCCCTCAATTAAGGCGCTGTGATTTGCTGAAGTTAATGTTATTCGCACCTGCTCAGAGCTAATTACGTTAAGAAAATCAATAATATATTTTATATTAAAACCTATATCCAGGTGCTCACCCCGATAGCTTACCTCAACCTCTTCTTCAACCGCATCATTATCAGTATTGCTGGCAAAGATTTTCATTTGCTGCTCAGAAAAGCTCATCCTGGCTGTTTTCAGCTTTTCACTAAAAAGCGCCGAAACCCTAACAAAAGCCTCTTTAAAACCAACTCTCGAGCCAACCGCAAGCTTGTCTCCACCAGAAGGTATAACCTGCCTATAATCAGGAAACTTACCATCTAGCAGCCTGGTCGTTAAGCTAACCCATGGAGCCCGCAAACATAAAAGTTTTTCTGAAACCTCAAGCACCACATCATCGCTCGCCTCCCCCAAAACCCGCAGCATTTCAAACACGCCCTTTCTTGGAACAATAATCTTAGAAAAGGTGGGCATGCCGGTAAGTGAAATTTGGTTCATAGCCAAACGATGGCCATCAGTAGCTACGGCCACAAGCTGACTGTCATGCTCCACATCCAAAAGCATACCGTTCAAGAAATAACGCACATCCTGCTCAGCCATCGCAAATGCTGTTTTTTCAAGCAGCCTCTTAAATGTTTTCGCATCGATTGAAAAACTTTGCCCACGAGCTTCACTCTGAAACCGAGGGTACTCACTGGCTGGAATTGTTTTAATTGCAAAGCGACTTCTTCCTGCGCGCAGGATAACCTCACCTTCACCGGTATCATGTATCGTTATGGTTTCCTGGGTTAGCGCTCGACATACATCATGAAGCTTACGAAAGGAGACAGCAGTAGCCCCGTCCTCTGCAGAATCTAGAGGAGCGGTACTGATCATCTCCATCTCTTGATCTGTTGCCACAATAGACAACATATTCCCCTTAACCAAAAGAAGAACGTGCGAAAAGGCAGGGCCGACGCCTGGGGATGACTTTTTGTCGACAACACCGGAAACTGCTCGCAAAACCTTTAAAAAAACATCTCTAGGTGCTGAAAACTTCACAACAAAAATCCTTAACTTACGTTGACAGAATCCTTAAAAGATTAGAAACATCCTCGGAAACATCAACATTCTTAGACATAAGCTCTTTAATTTGTCGGCATGCATGCAACACAGTGGTATGATCTCGCCCACCAAAAGCATCCCCTATTTCAGGAAGAGAATGATTGGTCAACTCTTTGCAAAGATACATCCCAACCTGTCTTGGCCTAGCCACAGAACGACTTCTTCGCTTAGAAAGAAGCTCGGCCACCTTCACCTTGTAATACTCGGCCACCGTCTTAATTATATTATCTATGGAAACCAGCTTATCCTGCACTGCAAGCAAATCCCTTAACGCCTCTCGCACAAATTCAATAGTAATCTCACAACGCATAAAGTGAGCATTGGCAATCACCCTTTTCAACGCACCCTCCAGCTCTCTAACATTCGAGCGGATCCGCTTACCAATAAAGAAGGCCACTTCGTTAGGCAAATGGATTCCTGACTGCTCCGCCTTACTAATCAATATTGCTACTCTGGTTTCTAGCTCTGGCGGCTGCACTGCGACCGTCAGGCCCGAGCCAAATCGAGATTTCAATCGCTCCTCAAGGCCATTTATTTCTTTTGGATAGCGATCAGAGGTTATAATTATTTGTTGCTGCCCCTCTAATAACGCGTTGAAGGTATGAAAGAACTCTTCTTGAGACCTCTCCTTGCCAGCAAAGAATTGTATATCATCAATAAGCAATGCATCTACAGAACGATAAAAGGCCTTGAATTCATTAATAGCATTAGCCTGTAAAGCGCGCACCATATCCGCCACAAACCTCTCAGAATGCAAATATACCACCCTGTAAGGTTTCCCCTGCTGAGATTGCCTCTGAATCAACAGGTTACCCACGGCATGCATGAGATGCGTCTTGCCAAGCCCCACTCCTCCGTATAGGAATAATGGATTGTACGCTCCACCAGGATTTTCTGAAACCTGCGTCGACGCAGCCTTAGCTAGCTGATTAGATTTCCCCTCAACAAAGTTGTCGAAGGTAAAGTCAGGGTTCAAATTAGACTTATGCGCAACGGCCGGCAACTCGCTCACAACCGAGCCAGAAGCCATGCCACGGCGCCCATCACCATCTACAGGCATGTGCTTGGCCCCGACGATAATCGACACGTGGGTGGGCTCACCCTTGTTAATAACGGCCAACGTCTTCTTAATAAGCGGCAGATAGTCTCGACTAACGCCATCAAGGACATATTGGTTGGGAGCAAAGATAACAACCCCACCACCTGCCGCTTCCGCCTGAAGGGGGCTAATCCATTGATTAAAAGCACTTTGCGGTATTTCATCACGCAGCTGCGCCAAGCACAACCTCCAGGTCGATAGTTCCACGAGAACCAGCCTCCAAAATAAAAGTTATTTAATTAACAACTGTTAGTAAACAGTAAAAACTACCAAATGCGAATAACTCTGTGCACATCCAGTGAAAACCTCGAGCCAAGCATGTTAACAAAACCTGAAGATATCCACAAAAGAATTATCAACTTCATTTTATCCACATGTTATCAAAAGTAAATACCCCCTTCTGTCAACAAACTTTCCTGCGACGTAACCTGTTGATAAACAGGCGGTTAATAGTGTTACCCACAGGATGCGACCTTGGTAGTAATAACAATAAAAAGAAAAGTAAGTCTTTATATTATTTTGATAACATAACGTTCAAACCCAAAAGAAGGGCTCATTACAAACAAGTGCATAGTATGTGGAACATCCTGTGCAAAAAGAGGCGAGTTATCCACAGGCAACAAAGCTTGTCTTTTTATCCACAGCTTAATCACTAGACATTAAATGGGCTTACGTCTTACTTTTTTTTTGTTAAGTCCCGGTTATTTTTAAGGTTTTCCATTTTATCCACAGACTTACGGCTAGGTAATAAACATAATAAAAAACATAAAAATATTTTTTCTTTATCCTTGACAAATAACCTTGGCTCCTCTAAAGTCATTGTCCTCACTTGAGATGACAGTGAAAAATTTTCTGGAGAAATCATGAAAAGAACATTTCAACCTAATAATCGTAAAGCAAAGAAAACACATGGCTTTAGAGTAAGAATGAAAACTAGCTCTGGTCGAAACATTATTAACGCACGACGTAGAAAAGGCCGCAAACAGCTTAGCAAGTAAGCTTTGTGCTTTTAGGCAAGGGGGTTTTCGTGGAAGAGAACACCTTTTCCAAAGCTCTAATCATTAATGAAAAGAGCGTATTTCGAGCAGTACTTCGAAGTAACCTTCGAGTGAAAACTCGGGGCTTTGTTGTGTCTGCAAATAAAAACACCAAGGGGCGATCTCGCTTAGGGATGTGTGTGTCTAAAAAAATCATTCCCAAGTCAGTTGCCCGTAATGCAATAAAAAGAAAAGTAAGAGAAACCTTTAGGATATTTGCTTCCAAGCAGATAGTAGGGTTTGATATTGTAGTGCGGGTTTATCGTAAACCTTGCAATGAGTTAAATGAGCTGAGTGAGTTGTGGAGAAAGTTAAAACATGCCTGCAACAGTTAGTTCTGCTACTTGTAGCTGGATATCAACTGATTAGCAGATCTATTCTTCTCCCTAGGTGTCGTTATTATCCTAGTTGTTCTGCTTATGCTCACGAGGCTATAACCAGGTTCGGTGTGTTTTCCGGAGGTTACCTGGTTATGAAAAGACTGTTGCGGTGTCACCCCTTCAGTAAAAAATATGGTTTAGATTTAGTCCCTGGTGCTCCGGGGACCTGTTGTACTAAGGATTAATAATCGTATGTTTAATAATATAAATCCAAGAACTTTGGCCTGGCTAATTGTCTTGATGTTGGGTATGAGTCTGTATAGCCAGTGGAATATGGATAAATATCAAGAGGAGCAGGAGGTAGCTAAGGCGCTACACCCACAATCGCAATTAGGGGAAGATTTGCAAGGAATTCCTGATGCGGTTTCCTATGTTCAAGAGGTCTTGGTTGCGGACGTTGCATCGGCAGCGAATACACAGGAAAACTTAAAATCAAACAACATTATTGCGCACACAGATTTGTTCAATATAGAGATTTCTGAGCTCGGAGATATTGTTTCAGTAGAACTTGTTAAATACCCACAAACTTTGGGGGCGGATGTAGGCGTTATGCTGCTAAGCCAAAGCAAAGAAAACTACTTTATTGCTCAGAGAGGTTTGCTTAATGAGCTGGGGCCTGATTCTAAATCTGCTGGTCGAGGTATGTTTACTTTTGCTCGTAATGACTATCAGCTTGGAGATGATGACAAGCTTGTTGTTGAGGGGGTCTTTACTACGGCAACGGGAGTTGAAGTAAAAAAGGTCTTTACTTTTACCAGGGACAACTATTCGTTTGAGGTTGATTTGATTGTCAACAATCATGGGGGCGAAAAATATACAGCACTGCCTTTTGGTCGACTGAAAATGTTAGCCCGTGATGCAAAAAGTGTCGGCGGCATGGGAATTAAAGTTTTTAGTGGCGGCGTCATTAAAACACCAGTAAGTAGTGAGAGCTATCAGAAAATTGATTTTGATGAATTTGGTGATAAAAAATATGATTATCACATGGACGGAGGATGGCTGGCTTTTGTTCAGCAATACTTCATTGGTGCCTGGGTGCCAGCACATGCGAAGGCGCATGACTATAGTAGTGAAATATTAAAGACTAAGATCGATGATCAGGATCTACATGCTCTAAGATTTTTGGATGAATCCATTGAAGTTTTGCCAGGCGAAACTGAAACTGTATCAACAACTTTTTATGCTGGACCGGAGGTGGCTGAAGATTTAAAAGCTCTGTCTCCAGGATTGCAAAAAACGTTGGATTATGGGATTTTTTGGCCTTTAGCTTGGCCAATATTTTTAATTCTAAAATATATATATGGGATCGTCGGAAACTGGGGGATTGCAATTATTGGCACCACCATGCTGATCAAATTAATATTTTATAAGCTTTCAGCTACAAGTTATCGCTCTATGGCGAAAATGAAAATATTGCAGCCTCAGATGGAGTCGCTGAAAGAGCGCCACGGGGAAGATAAGCAGGCCTTAGGGCAGGCGATGATGCAATTATATAAAGATGAAAAAGTTAACCCTCTTGGGGGCTGCCTTCCAATGCTAATTCAAATACCTGTGTTTATTGCACTTTATTGGGTGTTGATCGAAAGTGTTGAGTTACGACAAGCGCCACTTTATCTTTGGATCCATGATTTGTCAGTAAAAGATCCCTTTTATGTGCTGCCATTATTGATGGGGGCTTCAATGTTTTTACAGCAAAGACTGAGCCCTGCGCCGCCAGATCCTATGCAGGCAAAAGTAATGATGTTGATGCCAGTGATTTTCACCTTTTTGTTTCTGCAGTTCCCTGCAGGCTTGGTTCTATATTGGGTGGCAAATAACTTGCTTTCAATTGCACAACAACTTTATATCACTAAAACAATAGAAAAAGAAAATGGAAAGCCTCGTAAAACAAAAGATAAAAAGGCCCTCAGTAAGGCAAAATAGTGGAAAAGACACTATAGCTGCAATTGCTACCCCGGGTGGATATGCCGGGGTGGGAATTATTCGCTTGTCTGGAGATAGTGCATATCGCTGTGCATTAAAAATTACAAAAAAAACACAATTGAAGCCCCGTTACGCTCACTTTTCCAAGATATTTGATCTTGATGGTGAGGTCGTAGATGAGGCGGTAGTGATTTTTTTTCCTGGACCAAATTCCTTTACAGGTGAGGATGTTGTTGAATTGCAGGCGCATGGTAGCCCTGTTGTATTAGAAAAAATTGTAAAGATTCTTGCTGTCTATGGTGCTCGAATGGCAAATCCAGGTGAGTTTAGTAAGCGAGCCTTTTTAAATGAAAAAATAGATTTAGTTCAGGCTGAGGCAGTTTTAGATTTAATCCATGCGCAGTCAGAATCAGCAGCAAAAGCCGCAGTAAATTCTTTGCAGGGAGTGTTTTCTTCCAGGGTTGCTGAGATATTAGATGGCCTTGTGCATACGCGGGTATATCTTGAGGCCTCTCTTGATTTTTCTGAAGAAGATATTGGGCATGAAACTAGGGCATATATAGAAAGGTCTATTTTAAGTCTGAATGAAAATGTTGAGCTAACACTTGCTGAAGCAAAAAATGGATGTGTTTTATCTCAGGGCATTAAAACTGCAATTGTTGGTCCGCCAAATGCAGGAAAGTCTAGTTTTTTCAACTGCCTTACGATGGCCGAGACGGCGATTGTTTCTAGTGTTGCCGGAACTACAAGAGATTTAGTTCGAGAGAACATTACTCTTGAAGAGATCTCGTTGAATTTAAGTGATACTGCAGGAATTCGTCTTGCTGGCGATGAGGTGGAACAAATAGGAATTAAGAAGGCGCGAGGGGAGATAACAAAGGCACAGCTCGTGGTGGTTGTCTTACCTGTTAGCTCAAGTCTTGAGACCGACATGCAGAAATTTCTAGAGGGCAATAAAATTTCATTAGCGAATAGCAAGGTTATCGTAGTAGTAAACAAAGTGGACCTAATGCCTGAAATTTGCAAAACCAAGATAAACAATATGGAAACTGTGTATTTATCAGCATTAACGGGAGTTGGCGTTAAAGATTTTGTTATGTCGTTACGGCGAACGGTCTTGGTGCAACAAGAATCAGCGGAGAACACATTTACTGCAAGAACCAGGCATGTTGATGCTTTAGAGCTTACCTTGAGTCATTTACAGCAAGCACAAAAAAACGTAATGGTTGAAGAGCTTTGTGCTGAAGAGTTGAAATTGGCTCAGATGGCATTGAATGAAATTACAGGAAAATATTCTTCAGATAATTTGTTGGGCGATATTTTTGCAAACTTTTGTATAGGCAAATAAACGATGACTCAAGATAAACAGACTTTCGATGTGATTGTTGTCGGCGGCGGACATGCTGGAACCGAGGCAGCTTTGGCTGCGGCTCGAGGGGGCGCGCAAACGTTGCTTATTACTCACAACATAGACACGATTGGCCAAATGTCTTGCAATCCTGCCATTGGCGGTATTGGCAAGGGGCACTTAGTGAAAGAGGTGGATGCTTTGGGTGGGGTCATGGGCTCCGCTGCAGATAAAAGTGGGATCCATTTTCGGACACTGAATAGCTCGAAAGGTCCAGCTGTTCAGGCAACGAGGGCTCAAGCTGATCGAGTGCACTACAAGTCTAATATTCGCATGGAGGTAGAAAACCAGGAAAACCTTGATGTATTTCAGCAGGGGGTCGAGGATCTTATTGTTGAGGGGGAGCGAGTTCTTGGCGTTGTGACTCATATGAATTTGAAGATATATGCCAATTCTGTTGTGCTTACAACCGGAACCTTTCTTGGCGGTGTTATTCATGTAGGTGATTTTAAATCTCAGGGTGGTCGTGCTGGCGATGCGCCATCAAATGCACTGGCCAAAAGAATTCGTGCACTGCCATTTGCTGTTGGACGCCTAAAAACTGGCACTCCACCTAGGCTTGCGGGAACCAGTATAAATTTTGCTAAACTGGAAGCTCAAGCTGGGGATGTGCCCATGCCTGGTTTTTCTTTTTGGGACCAAGGGTTGCAGAATCTTGAACAAAAGCACTGTTTTTTAACCAAAACTACTGGGTTAACAAAAAAAATAATTGAAGAAAACATCCATCGTTCAGCAATGTATAGTGGAAATATTGAGGGGGTTGGGCCAAGGTACTGCCCTTCAATTGAAGATAAAATAGTTAAATTTGCTCATCGAGAACAGCATCAAATATTTCTTGAACCTGAGGGGTTGATGACCAATGAGTTTTATCCTAATGGGCTGTCGACAAGCTTGCCATATGAAGTTCAAGTTAAGTTTATACGAAGCATTATTGGTCTTGAGGAAGCAAAAATAACAAGGGCTGGGTATGCTATCGAATATGATTATATTGACCCCAGATCTTTGCTTCCGACCTTGGAAACAAAATATATATCAGGGTTGTTTCTGGCTGGGCAAATAAATGGGACAACGGGTTATGAGGAGGCTGCTGCACAGGGTCTTTTAGCCGGGATAAACGCTGCTAGGCGCGCCAACGGCAGAGGACAGTGGCAGCCATTGCGTTCTCAGGCATATATAGGTGTTTTGGTGGATGATCTTATTACGTTGGGGACAAGTGAGCCCTATCGTATGTTTACTTCAAGAGCGGAGTATCGTCTTGCTTTGCGAGAAGATAACGCCGATCAGAGGTTAACGATGCTTGGCTATGAGCTTGGGGTTGTGCCTCACGCAAAAAAGAAAATGTTCCAGGAGAAGTTGGCGCGTATAGACGAGGTAAGTGCGGCTCTTGCAAAGATCATTGTACAGCCAGGTACACCAGGGGCCCTGTATATAGAAAATAAGACAGGGGTTAAAATGCTCCGAGAATATTGGGCTAAAGAGATATTGAAGCGACCAGAGATTAGTTTTGTGGACATCAGGGCTATAGGCAAAGATAAATTCCTTAACATGGGCGATGACGTTGTGCGCCAGGTTGAAATAAATGTAAAATACGAAGGTTATTTGAAGCGACAGCAAGAAGAAATTGAAAAATTAAAGAGTCAGGAGTTTATGGAAATTCCGTTAAATTTTGATTATTCAGCTATTTCAGGGTTGTCAAATGAGGTCGTTGAAAAACTGAGCCGGCACGCCCCGACGAGGCTTGGTGCTGCTTCTCGTATTGCAGGGGTAACTCCGGCCGCAATATCCCTTTTGGCTGTGTCGATAAAGAGATTGCAGCGGGAGGCTAAAATAAATGAACCAGCATGAACTAGGGTTGCAACTATCTGAGTGGGGCCTTGAGCTTGGGGTGGTGATTAATGAAAAGCAAGCCCAACAGCTGATTTTGTATATAACGGAGCTGATCCGCTGGAACAAAAAGTTCAATCTTACTGCAATAGAAGATCCCAGGGATGCGATCTTAAAGCATATTGTCGATTCGCTTAGTATTGTCCCGCATATTCCTGATGGCTCTAGGGTTATTGATGTTGGAACTGGTGCCGGGCTCCCTGGTCTTGTTGTCGCACTAATGTGTCCACATGCCAACATTACGTTGTTAGATAGCCAGCAAAAAAAAATTCATTTTGTACAACACGCAGCAACAACGTTACAATTAAAAAATATTAACGTGGTTCATGCAAGGGTTGAGCTGTACCAGGATAGTGTAGGCTTTGATATCATTACATCCAGGGCGTTTGCAAGTATTGACACTTTTTGTAAAACCACGCAACACTTGGTTGCTAAAGAAGGCCTTTGGTTGGCAATGAAGGGAGCTTTTACTGAGCAGGAAGAAAGTCTGTTGCCAGGGGAGCGCAAGGTTGTCAATATTCAGAGGTTACAGCTTCCAGGTTCTGGAGATCAGCGGAGCTTGGTTTTTATAGGTTAAGTAACTAGGAGAGTTTTGTGGGTTGTAAGGTTTTTGCTTTTGCAAACCAAAAGGGCGGTGTTGGCAAAACAACAAGTTGTGTAAACATTGCGGCAGGACTTGCGTTTGCAAAGAAGAGGGTCTTGCTAATAGATCTAGATCCACAGGGAAATGCTACCATGGGCAGTGGCGTAGATAAGATTCTTGCGCACCCTACAGTTAACGAAGTGTTGCTGGGTAGCAATACAATGAAAGAGTCTATAGTTGGCCCAACGGCGGCTAACTATGATGTTTTGCCTGCAAATGGAGATTTAACCGAGGCGGAAGTGAGCTTAGCTCGGAGTGATTCTAAGAATGCTCATGAAATTCTTAAGTCGGCAATATCTGGGATTGCTTCTGAGTACGATTTTATTTTGCTTGATTGTCCGCCCTCCCTGAATATGTTGACCGTAAATGCCATGGTCGCATCAACGTCAGTGATTATTCCAATGCAATGTGAATACTATGCTCTTGAGGGGCTTACAGCGTTGCTTGGTACTATGGAACAGATTCAGAACTCAGTTAATAAAGATCTATATCTTGAGGGCATCCTGTTAACAATGTATGACCCTCGCAATCGCCTGGCACTAGATGTTGCAGCACAGCTAAAAGAACATTTTGTTGGAAAGGTTTTTAAGACGCCGATCCCGAGAAATGTTCGCCTTGCAGAGGCCCCAAGTCATGGCGTTCCCATTTTAATTTATGATCGAGGCTCTAAGGGAGCAGGTGCTTATTTAGCCGTTGCGGGAGAATTAGTTCGTAAACATAAAACGATTGCATTGAAGGCGAAAGCCGCTCCAAGTTTGGAAGCAACAGCCGAGTTTGTTGCGTAAAATTATAGGGATGACACGGCTATGGCTGGAAAGCGAAGAGGTTTAAGTAAGGGGCTAGAGTCCCTTTTGACTGGCAATACTTTGAAAGAAGCTACAGAGGAATCTAAGGTAGCGGGGCGTTCGTTTGTGAAAAAGAGCCCGGAGCTTGGCGCCGTTGATTTAGATGTGCCAAAAAAAGTAGCATCTGATGGCGGGCGAAGATTAATCAGTCAGTTGCGTCCTGGACGGTTTCAGCCGAGACGAAATATCCCAGAAGAGGAGTTGGAATCATTAGCTGAATCAATTAAGCAGCAGGGGATTTTACAGCCAATAATTGTAAGAGAGTTAAAGCAGGGGCTTTATGAAATTTTGGCTGGCGAGAGACGTTGGCGGGCAGCACAAAAGGCTGGTTTGAAGGAAGTTCCTGTTGTTATTAAGGACGTCTCAGATAAAGATGCCCTAGCTATTGGTATTATTGAGAATATTCAAAGAGAAGACCTCAACGCACTAGAAGAGGCAAAAGCTCTGGAGCGATTATGCAAAGACTTTGAGCTTTCACACCAGCAGGCGGCACAGCTTGTCGGCAAATCAAGGGTTGTTGTTACAAATTTATTGCGGATCTTGAATCTACGACCAGAAGTTAAAATGATGCTTGAGCGTGGAGAGCTAGATTTGGGGCATGCTAAAGTTCTTTTGGCCGTGACAGGCCCCCAGCAGATTGATGCAGCTCAGGTCGTTGTAAACAAGCAGTTGAGTGTTAGGGAGACTGAGGTGTTGGTGGCCAACATTGCCAAGGATGGAGTCACCGGTACAACAACAGCTCCACGCCCAGTGGATCCTGACATTAGAAGATTACAAATATCTTTGTCAGAGAGCCTGGGGGCCAAAGTAAGCATTAATCACAACAATAAAGGTCGAGGTAAAATTGAAATAAAATACTCAAGCCTAGATGAGCTTGAAGGTATCCTTGGACATATAAAGTAAGGGGTTGGCTGGCTACGTGGTGGGCGGTTAACAAAACTGCAATGGTTCTGTATACTAGTCAGGGTGATTTATAAAGGAGTTTGAAATTTGAGCGGGGAAAGGGTCTTCCCATTTGTCTCTATATTGGCTGCGGCCTGTATTGTGTTGTTGGGGCTGCTATCTTTTTCACAAAGTGGCAAGGGTTTAAGCCTTGTTGCCGGTATCGCAACGATATCTATTCCCCAGTGGATGTTTTATCGAATATCCTTTAGCTCCAAGAGCAAAAATCCAAAGAATCTTCTTAAACGTTTTTATCTAGCCGAGCTTGTTAAGCTCATAATTTTTTCTATACTGTGTACAATTTTCATAATTAAGCTTCCCTTGGTTCCTCTCTGGTTTTTTGTGGCGCTAATCGTTACACAAATATCATTTTGGGCCTTGGGTCTGTCAGTTAAACAAAATGGAGTTTGCTCATGAGTGAAAGCAATAGCTCATCAGATTACATTCAGCATCATTTATCACACTTTGTCTCTGGGGGGCTGAATGTTGATACCTTTGCGGTCTCATGGGTTTTAGGCATTGCTTTTCTTGGCGTTTTTTATTTTTCTGCACGCAGAGCTACTGCTGGGGTACCTGGACCTTTACAAAATTTTGTTGAAATGATGCTAGAGTTTGTTGATGGCTTGGTTTGTGAAACCTACCATGGCAAAAGCAAACTAGTTGGTCCCCTATCATTAACTATTTTTGTATGGGTCTTTTTAATGAACTTCATGGATTTGTTGCCAGTGGATACCCTAGCGTGGCTAGGGTCTCATCTTGGCTTGCATGCGATTGGTGAGTTCAAGTTGGTGCCGACAGCCGATCCTAATCTCACCCTAGGAATGTCGCTAACTGTTTTCTTGTTGGTAATTGTTTTCAATCTTAAGGCTAAAGGAGTTAGGGGATTTACCAAGGAAATTTTTTGTGCCCCATTTGGTCCATGGTTGTTTCCAATTAATATATTCTTGAAAATAGTTGAAGAGCTAGCAAAGCCTTTATCTTTGGGTTTAAGATTGTTTGGTAATATATATGCTGGTGAGTTGATATTTATTTTGATAGCACTTTTGCCGTGGCCAACGCAATGGTTGCTTGGAGCCCCATGGGCAATATTCCATATTTTAGTGATCACAATACAGGCATTTGTTTTTATGATGCTCTCCATTGTGTATTTAAGTATGGCTGAAGATTCACATTAGTTTTTATGGTAAGGAGGAAGATATGCAGAGCTCTATAGAGGTTGCACAGGTTGTAGCAAGTCTACAAAATACAACAATGTTGGCGGTGGCGTTCTTAATTGGCGTTGGGGCCATTGGTACAGCCCTTGGGTTTGCGATAATGGGTGGTAAGTTTTTAGAGGGTGCGGCTAGGCAGCCAGAAATGATTCCTCAGCTCAGGGTAAACATGTTTGTAATTGCTGGATTATTAGATGCTGTTTCCATGATTGGTGTTGGTATAGCTTTATTTTTCACTTTTGCCAACCCGTTCATGAAAACACTTGTTGAATATTTACCGAATGCTGCATAGTTAGGGAGATAACGTGGAGTTAAACCGCACAATGCTAGGGCAAATGATAACGTTTGCCATATTCATTTGGTTTACGATGAGATTTGTTTGGCCTGTTTTGGCTGTGGTTTTAGATGAGCGACGGAAAAAAATTTCCGATGGGCTAGCTGCAGCTGAAAAGGGAACAATGGCTCTCGTTGAGGCAGAGAAGCAAATTGACCAAAAAATGAAGGAGATTCGTCGTCAAAGTCATGAACTCTTGTCTAACGCTCATAAAACTGCGTCAGAAATTATTGAAGAGGCTCGGCTTGTGGCGGAGAAAGAAAAAGATAAAATAGTGGCGATGGGGCAAGAGCAGCTGACAAAATCTTTACAGCAAGCCAGGGTCGCATTGCAGCAGGAGTTAGCACTTTTGGTTGTTGAGGGGGCAAAACAGTTACTTTCTCGCGAAATCAAACAATCAGATCACAATAAGATGCTTAAGGACTTGACGGGAAAATTGCAATAGGGGTTGCTGGGTAATGACAGAAAAGATAACGATTGCCAGGCCTTATGCCAAAGCAATTTTTGCTGTAGCTCAAAAGGGTCAAAAGGTTGTAAAAATACAGCAAGAGTTATTGTTGCTGAGCAAAATGTTAGAGCAAGAGAAGGTGGTTGATTTTATTGATAACTATTTGTTGCCCCCCGAAGAAAAGGCTCAAGTATTTGAGAGGTGCTTTGGTGACATTTTGTCTCAAGAAACAGTAGGTTTTATACGTATTTTGGCAAATGTTTCTCGGATAAGGCTAATGAAGCAAATTCATGAGCTGTTTGTTGATTACCGGCGTACTGAGGATGGGATAATTGCTGTTGATGTGATTTCTGCATTTACATTTTCCGCCTCTGGGAAGAAAGAATTTGATAGCATGATGCACAAACTTTTCAATCTAAAAATAGAGTCAACATATTCAACAGATGAAACATTAATGGCTGGAGTTATTGTGAGAACCAAGCAGTCAGTTATAGACTGTTCTTTAGTTGGGCAGTTAGAGAAAATGGGGCAAGATCTTTGCGTGGCCATATAGATTTAAAAAGAGGATATAATTAATGAAAACTGAAGCACCATTAAAGCCTTCAGAAATTAGTGAGCTGATCAAGGAACGCATTGCCGGCTTTCAAGGGCAGGCAAAAGAGCTAAATGAGGGCACAGTAATAAGCTTGCAAGATGGAATCGTGCGGATATATGGCTTAGAAAAAGCACAATATGGAGAGCGGTTACGCTTTGAGGGTGGCGCCTCTGGAATATCTTTAAATCTAGAGCGTGACTCTGTCGGTGCAGTTGTTTTGGGGGCTGCCGATGGAATATCAGAAGGTAGTAAGGTTTACTGTACTGGGGAAGTCTTGGGGGTACCTGTTGGCGAAGCCCTTCTCGGGCGAGTTGTAAATGCTTTGGGCGAGCCTATTGATGGCCGCGGGGCTATCAAAACTACAGAAATATCTCCAATAGAAAAGGTAGCGCCAGGGGTTATTTGGCGACAATCCGTCGATCAGTCACTGCCAACCGGCCAAAAAGCAATTGATTCTATGGTTCCAATTGGTCGAGGACAGAGGGAGCTGATTATTGGTGATCGGCAGACAGGAAAGAGCGCAATTGCAATTGATACGATTATTAACCAGAAAGGTACTGGGGTTAAATGTATTTATGTAGCTATTGGCCAAAAAGCCTCGTCTGTTGCCAGTGTCGTGCGGAAGCTCGAGGAACATGATGCGCTTAAACACACAATAATTGTTGCTGCGTCTGCGAGTGACTCTGCTGCACTACAATATGTTGCTCCGTACAGTGGGTGTTCCATGGGGGAGTATTTTCGTGATATTGGGGAAGATGCTCTTATTGTTTATGATGATTTGACAAAGCAGGCATGGGCTTATCGGCAAGTGTCATTGCTTCTGCGTCGGCCACCAGGTCGAGAAGCATATCCCGGAGATGTCTTTTATTTACATTCTAGACTTTTGGAGCGAGCGGCAAGAGTTAACGCTGATTATGTTGAAAAAGCGACAAATGGGCGTATTAAAGGGCGAACAGGGTCGTTGACAGCGCTGCCTATCATTGAAACGCAGGCTGGTGACGTTTCTGCTTTTGTGCCAACAAATGTAATTTCAATCACTGATGGCCAAATATTTTTAGAAACAGATTTGTTTAATTCTGGTATAAGGCCGGCAATCAATGCGGGTCTTTCAGTTTCTCGTGTTGGGGGAGCCGCACAAACAAAAATTATTAAGAAATTAGTTGGTGGTGTGCGATTAGCTTTGGCTCAGTACCGAGAATTAGCCGCGTTTGCACAGTTTGCGTCAGATTTAGATGAGACAACAAAAAAACAATTAGATCGTGGGCAGAGAATGACTGAAATGATGAAGCAAAAGCAATATCAGCCACTGAGTGTGTTTGAAATGGCAATTTCATTATTTGCTGTTGATAAAGGGTTTTTAGATAATGTTGAAATAAAAGATATTGTTGAGTTTGAGGTGTGTTTGCATAGATTCTGCAAAGATGGCCATAAAGATTTCATGAGTGAAATTAATAAAACTTTTAACTATAACGATGAAGTTGAAGCTAAGATGGCACAAATAATTACTGAGTTTAAAGATACACAGTCTTGGGGATAAACTATGGCAAATGCCAAAGAGATCAGGGCAAAAATTAAAAGCATTAAAAGCACGCAGAAAATTACCAAGGCCATGGAAATGGTTGCTGCTAGCAAAATGAAAAAAGCTCAAAATAGAATGTTTGCATCACGACCTTTTGCGCAAAGAATTGAAGAGGTTATTGCACACGTAAGCTCTGGTAATCTTGAGTATCAGCATCCGTTTATGCGGGCACCTAGTAAGATCAAAAAGGTTGGATATATTATTGTATCTACAGATCGTGGCTTATGTGGTGGCTTGAATGTAAATATGTTCAAAAAAGTTATTATTAACCTGAAGATGCAACAAGATTCTGATTGTGATGTCGCGCTGGGAATCATTGGTAAAAAGGGAAATGTTTTTTTTAAAAAATTTGGATGTGAAATTAGCACATATACTTTTGGTTTGGGGGATGCCCCTCTCTTGAAGGATTTGATGGGTGTAATAAATGTTTTCACCTCAATGTTCAAATCCAAGGGCGTAGATGAGGTTTACTTGGCTCACAATCGATTTATAAACACAATGCAGCAAGAGCCGCAGTTAACGAAGTTGTTGCCCATTGAAAAGCCTGCTAGAAAAAACAGAGAAAATAGTTATGAGTGGGATTATATTTATGAGCCAGAACCTGAAGTGTTGCTGGATAAATTGCTGCACAGCTATATAGAATCAATGGTTTATCAGGCTGTTGTGGAAAGCATTGCCTGCGAGCAGGCCGCAAGAATGGTGGCAATGAAGAGCGCTTCTGATAATGCTAGTGATTTAATCGATGAGTTTCAATTAATGTATAACAAGGCAAGGCAGTCTGCGATTACTCAGGAGCTATCTGAAATCGTGGCTGGAGCTGCAGCTGTTTAACAAAATATAGAGGTTTTTACCATGAGTGAAGGAAAGGTAGTTCAAGTAATTGGTGCTGTAATTGATGTGGAATTTCCGCGCGATAAAGTGCCTAAAATATATGATGCACTTAAAATAGGTGGTGAAGAGCTAACTTTAGAGGTTCAGCAGCAATTAGGTGATGGCGTGGTTCGAACTATTGCTTTGGGGGCTTCTGAGGGCTTAGGCCGAGGAGTTTCTGTTGCTAATACAGGTGCACCTATACATGTGCCAGTGGGTAAAAAGACTCTTGGTCGTATAATGGATGTCTTGGGGCGTCCTATTGATGAGCAAGGGGATATTGGTGCCGAGGAGCACTGCGCTATTCATCGTAAGGCTCCTGCTTTTGAAGATCTAACTGGATCCACTGATATTCTTGAGACCGGAATTAAGGTTATTGATTTATGCTGTCCATTTGCCAAGGGTGGTAAAGTTGGTTTGTTTGGTGGCGCAGGCGTTGGTAAGACTGTAAACATGATGGAGCTTATCAGAAATATTGCGATAGAGCATAGTGGGTATTCAGTTTTTGCTGGTGTTGGTGAGCGTACCAGGGAAGGTAATGATTTTTACCATGAAATGAAAGACTCAAATGTTTTAGATAAAGTGGCCCTGGTGTATGGACAGATGAATGAGCCCCCAGGAAACAGGTTGCGCGTAGCTCTAACTGGCCTAACAATGGCAGAGAAATTTCGCGATGAAGGGCGAGATGTTTTGATGTTTATTGATAATATTTATCGGTACACTTTGGCTGGAACCGAGGTTTCGGCATTACTTGGACGCATGCCTTCAGCTGTTGGATATCAGCCAACACTTGCGGAGGAGATGGGGGTTTTACAGGAACGTATTACATCCACTAAAACTGGCTCTATCACATCAATTCAAGCTGTGTATGTCCCTGCTGATGATTTAACCGATCCGTCACCAGCAACAACCTTTGCACATTTGGATGCAACAGTCGTGCTGTCAAGACAGATTGCTGAGCTGGGTATTTACCCGGCGGTTGATCCTTTAGATTCAACTTCAAGGCAGCTAGATCCGCAGATGGTTGGTAATGAGCATTATGAGGTTACCCAGCAAATACAAGAAACATTGCAGCGCTATAAAGAGCTAAAAGATATTATTGCTATTTTGGGAATGGACGAGCTTTCCGAGGAAGATAAGTTAACTGTGGCCAGGGCTAGAAAAATACAAAAATTCTTGTCACAACCATTTTTTGTTGCCGAAGTCTTTACTGGATCTCCAGGGAAGTATGTGCCCTTGAAAGAAACCATTAGGGGCTTTAAAGGAATCATTAACGGTGAATATGATTCCCTGCCAGAGCAGGCGTTTTACATGGTCGGTGGCATTGATGAGGCCGTAGAGAAAGCCAAGTCATTATAGGGGGCGAATGTGAATACATTTGAGTTGTCTATTGTAACCGTTGAAACTGAAATTTTTTCGGGTGTTGCAACCAAGCTATTTGTTACTGGGATTGAAGGTGAGCTTGAGATACGTTATGGTCATGCGCCATTATTAACATCCTTGGCACCAGGGCCCTTGTGGTTTGAAGATGTTGATGGTCGAGAAGAGGGGCTTGTAGTTTTCGGGGGGATGCTAGAGGTGCAACCTAAGAGAACTATTATTCTTGGTGACTCAGCCATTCAGTGTGAAGAAATGAATGAGCAGGCAGTTAAATTAGCTATTAGTCAGGCCGAACAATCAATGAGCGGTGGTGGTGATGGCAAAATTGATTATACTAAGGCTCATTCGGAGTTGATGTTGGCCTTAGCGCAGCTAAGGGTTATCAGAAAGCTTAGAGGGTAATGTACATTACAAGAATTTTTTTGTTTGATTCTGTTGTTAGAATGTAGAATTAAAATAAAGAAATTCTTGGTTCCTACTTCTGGTGTTGCGATCAAAATTTCAAATTTAATCTAGTTAGATGTTGTAAATTATATACCTTTTATACTTCATGGTTTGGATGAAAACATGCCATTAATCTGGCCGTGATGTTTTTGTTGAAACCTCAGTTCAAAAGTGGAATGCCAAATAAGATGTTTTTTGTACAAAGAGCATTAGTGAAAAATCGTGTCCTTCCGTAAGCCTATCATAGGCATGGTCTTGTGTGTGTAAGGGCATGAAAACTCTAGAAAGATCTGTAAATATCTTTAACATGGCATATGGAAATATTAACCCGGAAATCCAGCAGAAATTTCAAAAGTATTGGCTGCGGCGTGCGGAATGTGAGCGCGTCTAATGTCAGGTTGATGTTTGGGTGTTTTTTTCCATTACAACAATCATGTCATGTCCCATGTTTAACCTTTTCACTATAGGGTTCAATGCTTCAGAGACTATTTTTAACAGCCGATATGTTATTTTCGAAGTGTTAGCTCTATATGCAAATCGATTGTTAATAGTTACATTGCTGCGGATCCTAAGGTTAACAGTTTTTGCTAACATAGCCATTGATTTAGGATTGAAAAAGCTAATGTGCCCGCCATGCGCACCTATTGAAAAATAATCCCATTTATTTCTTAAGCATCTAACAGTTAAGCTTTTACTGTTGCCGGTGCTAATAAGGAGGATCCCTCCAGGCTTAAGAACTCTATAGATTTCTTGCATTAATAGTTTAGGCTCTTTTAAGTGTTCAATAACCTCAAATAAAGTAATAGCATCAAAAGAATTATTTGCATATTTGGCTTGCTCTAAAGTTCCTGCAACGACATTTAAACCAGATTGTTTAGCTGTGTTTGCAGCTTGTTTTGCAGGCTCAACACCAAAAGTTTTAAAACCTAAACTGCGAGCTGAATTTAAAAATGCTCCGCTGGAGCAGCCTACATCTAAGAGCTTGATTTCTTGAGCTGGAGCCCCAATGGCTGAAGTTATTTGAGCAAGTCTTTTTGAATGTAGTCGGTATGCTCTTTTTTTATTGTTAATGCTTGGGGTTGTGCCATGTGCAACATCAAACTCAGTCATCGATTCATGATATCTATTCTCTGTGCATTGACTGATTAGTTGATCGCATAATGAGCACCCCAAAAGATTACCCTCAGGCATAGAAATATTTGTAGTTACAAGGGTTGATTCACAGCCTACCGGGCATGTTGATAAATATTTCATGGAAGCCTCTGTCTTTTGTTCGTGCCCGAGCACTTTAGCATGCCTGACCGCGTTGGCTCAAGAGAAAGGTAACTACAGAAGTTGCCTATGGGTGAATTATAAAAATGGACATATTTCCTGGCAATTAGAGAAATATTTACGGTAAGTAGGGTTCGAGAACAGGAATGCTAGATGAGCCAAGTTTTTTCCATAATTCCAGCGCGGTGCGCGAAAGTGTAGGTTCCCACAAGATGCTTAATACCAAGTATCTTGAAGTTGGTGGGGGGCATTGAGGGGGGAATTAATTTATCTGTTGAGCAGTAGAGGCCGCTGAGTCAAAGTGATGCCAATACTTTAAATATCATAGACATAACAAAAGCTTTACCAGCAAAGTGCGGTACTAGATAGATGGATACAGGGGGTAAAGATAACTTGCAGCAAGAAAAAAGATACCTTGTTTAATGAAAATTTCCGGTAACATGTGGTTGGTGGTTACAGGTGTTATCGCTAAGACATGACCTGGATTATTAGAAAAAATAATAAGTTTTAGTGGAAAATTAGAGCTGGGTGTTGATAGACATTGCTTACTTGGGTTCTATTAGATTTATACTAAGTCATTGCCGCTACAATAATCAATGAAAAGCCTTAGACAAAAGAAAGTCATACGTGAGCTAGGGCTGTCTATTCATACCCATGTTTAGCAGTTTGGACTTTCGTATACGGTAAGGCTTGTCCATGAGGTAATAGGACTACATACCCACCAGTAGAATCTGATGCCCCAT
>JABJGS010000034.1 GCA_018703155.1 Francisellaceae bacterium
AAAGAATATAAAAGTGAGATAGTTGAACTCATACATCTTAACAATCACTTGGTTGGGCAACTAAGTAATGCCCAGGATGATATAGAGAGACATAATAAAAAATCAGAAATAAAGTTCGTAGAGACACAGAGTATAGAAAAAATAAGATTAGCAATGGTCTGTTTGAAAAATGAAACATCATCATAATATACAGCAAATATGAGAGATTCCGCAAGTAACGCTCATAGCGAATTAGATTGGTATAAAGAGCAATCTCTTTTAAAACGACTTGGTTATCGAGTACCTGGAAGCCACCAATCCCAAAAAATTGCATCTTTGAAGCAAAAAATAAAGACTAGTTTATCTCGTGATAAAGATCAAAAAACCATTACGTATATGCATGCTCAGGCAGAAATTTTAGAAAATAAAATGAATGAACTCTCTAGTACCCAAAATGCTATTGCAATAGAGCCACAGGATAATCAGCAAATCGATCCAATACTCTTGCCCGAACAGCAGACAGCAGATACTGAAATATGTTTGAATGCAGGTAATACAGCACTAGCGAGAAGATATAATAAAGGTCGGGATACAGACTCTGGATACCTTACAGAAAATGAACAACTAGAGCCAAAGGTTCCGAAACATGATATAAATCATACTCACAAGGCAGCTCGGAAGAAGTGATAGCCAAACAATCCTGCCATTACCGATAAGATATTCTAACTACTGCAGAATCAATATTAACTTGTAACAGCCATCTGCATTGAGTGATGAACCATCTCTACTAATTTATCTATATCCAACGACTCTACTTCTTCACTGGTTATAGGTTTACAACAAGTTATTGAGACTTTTCTACCAAGATTTGGGGCAAAACCACCTGGAGGTAACACCTCTAATGCACCATTTATTCTAATTGGTATAATTCTCAAATTAAATTTTTTCGCTAAAATGAACGGACCTTTCTTCAATGGCATAATTATATTTGAAGTATTTCTAGTTCCCTCAGGAAAAATAACTAACGATCTTATATATGGTGGCTTTGCAAAAGCTGCAAAGAGGCGTTTCAAACTATTTTTTGGGGATAACCTCTCGATAACTATAGATTTATTGTGTTTAAGTAATTGCCCTAAAATTGGCAGCTTAAATAAAATATCCTTTGCTGCAAAACAAAGATTAATTGCATTAGGCTTAATACACCAAAGTATCACTGGATCTATATTACTTTGATGATTACACAATAAAAGTTGAGGCTCATCTGAGTTCAAATTTTCTATATCCCTCGGATGGATATCAATAGACATTCCCCAAGCAATTATTTTACCCCATAAAATGTATAATTTTTGTAATAACCCTGCATTCATGTGATCGAATGGTCTTAACAAGTACCCACCGAAACCTATCAACATGCTATAAGGAATTATCAAAAATGGTAATATTATTACTCTAAGGTATTTCATTATTTTTATATCTAATTGTTTATTTAGCAATATGCTACACTTTCTTTACTACTAAACTTGCGTTTACCCCACCGAAGCCAAAACTATTGCTCATCACAGCATTTATTTCCATCGAGGTATTCTCATTGATGAATCTCTTGCTATCACTTGCATTATCTATTGGTTTCTCTAAATTTAATGTCCCACAAGCAAAATTTTGCTCTAACATTAAAATACTATAAATAAGTTCTTGTGCTCCTGCTGCCCCCAAGCTATGCCCTGTTAAGGATTTTGTTGAGCTGACAACTGGCATGTTACTTCCAAATACTTCATGTAGTGCATCTACTTCTTTCAAGTCACCAATAGGTGTACTAGTTCCATGAGCATTAACATAGTCAACTTTGTCTACTTGTTGCAATGCTTGTCGCATACATCTCACAGCACCTTCACCAGATGGTTGTACCATATTATAGCCATCTGCAGTAGCACCATAACCAACTATTTCACCATAAATCTTAGCTCCACGAGCCTTTGCATGCTCGTAACCCTCCAAGACTACAATAGCACCACCACCTGTAATAACAAATCCATCTCTACCTGTATCAAATGGTCTTGAGGCAGTTGTTGGTGCATCATTGTATTGAGAAGACAACGCTCCCATACCATCAAAAAGCATGCTCAATGACCAATGTAACTCTTCCCCCCCCCCAGCAAACATAATATCTTGTTTACCAAGCTGTATCTGCTCCATTGCGGCACCAACACAATGTGCCGAAGAAGCACAGGCAGAACTTATTGAATAAGTTACACCTTTAATCTCAAAATTAGTTGCCAAACAAGCTGACGTTGTACTGGACATAGTCCTTGGCACTCGGTAAGGACCTAGACGTTTAGTTGAGCCAGATTTCTTCAATATATCGTACGACTCTACAATATCAGAGTTTGAAGCTCCGCCAGAACCAACTAAAAGACCCGTACGGTCATTACTTACCTTATCTTTATCTAGACCTGAGTCTGACACAGCTTGCATCATTGCTATTTGTGCATAAGCGGCAGCTTGTCCCATAAATCTAAGTTCTCTTCTATCTATAATAGAGCTTGTATCAATATTGATAGCCCCGTTAACACAGGAACGAAACCCTTTATCTTTTAGTTCTTGCTTGTACACAATGCCAGATTTACTATTCTGAAGAGAGGTCAAAACCTCTTCTTTATTGTTACCGATGCTGGATATAATGCCAATTCCAGTTATTACGACGCGTTTCATCTAAAATACTCTCTTTAAAATTTAATCTTTACCACTATCTTCGGATAAGTTGAATAACCCAACCTTAAGATTTTTCGCATGATATATTTCTTCCCCATCACACTCCATAATTCCTTCAGCAATCCCCATAATGAGTCTGCGTTTCATAATTCTAGTAAAATCAATTTTATAAGTTACTTTTTTCTTATCTGGTGTGACTTGTCCTTTAAATTTAATTTCTTCAGCACCTAAAGCTCTGCCACGACCTGGCATACCTAGCCATGCTAAATAAAAACCGATTAGCTGCCACATAGCATCAAGACCTAAGCAACCTGGCATAACGGGATCACCTTGAAAGTGACAGTCGAAAAACCATAAATCTGGAGATACATTTAATTCTGCAACTATGTAACCTTTATCGTACTTACCACCAGTTTCACTAATTTCAGTAATTGCATCAAACATGAGCATGGGTGGTAGAGGTAATTGTGCATTTCCTGGGCCAAAAGTTTCTCCTCGACCACAAGCCAGTAACTCTTCATAAGTAAAGCTAGATTTCTGCATAAAACTCCCCTGCAGGTTAATATTATATTCATACTATTTAGACAGGGAGTATACTCTGGTACATAGCGTTTTTAAAGATACATACCACACTATTTGTCAGTTGACTCGTTGATTGATGCTGTGAAATTAGGAGTGCTTGTTTGTGTATAAGAAACGACTTGCAAATCTCTAGTCATTTTCCAGACTATAAGACAATCCAGAGTCATTAGTAAAAAAAAAGTGCACTTACAATAAAGTACTCTATTATGGATGGGTGCTTCTTAAATTCCATTGTTCTTCAAAATTTAAAATAATTTATAAGTTGGGATTATACTACCAGACAAGGAATAAATCAAGATATAGCTGCGCTTAATGCATTGATTTAATGCGTAATTACACAGATGAAGATCATTTTTTTTGCTAACCTTAACATTAGATAAACGAAAGGCTGTTACCGTAATGTATAAAAAAATACTTATTGTTCTATCAATGCAGTTTGGATTTTTATCCACAGCTCAAGCATATAGCTGCCCTAAAATGATTGAGAAGTTCAATAGATGTGGTGTTAGCTCTCAATTTGTGTTTGTTTATAAACAATTTTGTGATAATGGTGATTCTTTAGAGGATTCAGACCGGCGAGCAAGTATGAACATCATAGACGATGAGCTTGCTGAAAATTCTTGTCTTGCTAGGATTTATAAACCGCCAAGGTTTGATAGAAAGGCCGCAGCTGAAAAACGTAAACAAGATATTCTAGATAAACAATTAAGAAAATAATATTTACGACTCTAATTCCAAGAGCTTATCCTGAATGGATATGCAAGGCGTGAAACCTCGAGCTTTGCCATGCTTCCCAATCACTCTATGACAAGGGATTAAAATTGGCAAAGGGTTTCTTTTATTTGCCAAACCCACAGCTCTGCTGCCATTTGGCACCCCTATTTGCTCTGCAATTTTTTGGTAATATGTCACTGAGCCATAAGATATTTTAGTTAACTGTTGATATACTCGTAACTGGAACTCGCTAATACCATCAAGTCTATATGCCAAAGAAAAATGCTGTCTATGCCCTCTGAAATAATCTCTAAATTGCTCTACAGCCTGCTCAATCACTGAGCCTCCCTCAGTTTTCCGACTTACTTTACTGAAGGTATAGCTGCCTGGTAAAATTACTCTTATAAGCATATCCCCTTTACTCATAAGAGTAATTTCGCCAATTGGACTATTGAAAACGTGCTGTTCTGCCCTCATAAGGATATGTAACTTATTAACTTGCTAGCAATCTATATTTAGATTACTTTATTGTACAGATGAAATCCATAATTTAGCAGAGTGGGCAACAACAGGGGCAAATAAATTGAAAAACAGTGTGCATTTTAAAATCCCTTTTTTACTAATCATTGTGTTATCCATATTACTACTTCCTAAAATTATACTACCAATGTTAGTATTATCTGGCTTTGTGTTATTTTCACCCATAATTATCATACTAATTATTTTTTGCATTATATTCTTCAAAAATAACGCAAAAGCGACCTTTTCTCGAAAAAAATCTAACAACAACGACTTTAAGCCGAAAAATAGCACTAACAACAATAACACTACCGAAAAATATAGAGATAAAGATGAGGATAAGGGTAAATACAACACAATCACTCTTAGTGAGAATGATTACAAAGTAGTTCCCGATAAAAATGACGAAGAAAAATAATAATCACCTGTGTTTGGTGTTTTTATTAAGCAAGTGATATAATTCCGCCCGTTATCCTTAATTAGTAGGTATTGTCGAACATGGCAAAAGAAGAAGCTATAGAAATGGAAGGTACGGTTATTGAAGCCCTTCCAAACACAACCTTTAAAGTCGAGCTTGAAAATGGTCACATTGTTAATGCTCATATCTCTGGCAAAATGCGTAAGCACTACATCAGAATTTTAACTGGTGATAAGGTTACAGTACAACTAACGCCATATGATTTAAGCAAAGGCAGAATCATATTTAGAAATAAAGATTCTAAGCCAAAGCCGGTTGTTGAAGAAGCGCAGAGCTAGGAGGCTTCTAACTCTGCTTCAGAAATATCAATTTCACCTTCTTCATCTAAATCCACATTGATTCTTTTGTGAGTTTTTAGTGGTTCGCCAAAAAGAATGATTTCTGCGAGCGGTTTTTTAATTTTTTCATTAAATAATCGCTCCATGGGTCTTGCTCCCATAAGTTTGTCATAACCATTTTCGACTAACCAGTGCTTGGCCTCATCAGAAATACTCAATATGATTTTCTGTTCAGAAAGTTTTATATGCAATTCATTTATAAGTTTCTCTACAATTAGCGCTATAGAATCTTTGGTTAAGCTATCGAACTGCACCACAGCATCAAGCCTATTTCTAAACTCTGGAGAAAACCTTTTTTCAATTGCTCTAAGACCATCTGTAGAAGTATCTTGTGTCATAAATCCAGGGGTGTTTTTATTCATTTCTTCAGCCCCAGCATTTGTTGTCATAATTAAAATAACATGTCTGAAATCAGCTTTCCTACCATTGTTATCTGTTAAGCTCCCATGATCCATAACCTGTAATAGTAAATTGAAAATATCAGGGTGAGCTTTTTCAAGCTCATCTAGCAATAATATGCAATGAGGACTCTTGACTATGGCATCCGTTAACAATCCAGATTGCTCATAGCCTACATAACCAGGAGGCGCACCAATTAATCTCGATACAGTATGATTTTCCATATACTCTGACATATCAAAACGCAGAAATTCAACACCTAGCTGCTGTGCAAGCTGCTTTGCAAGTTCTGTTTTACCAACACCAGTAGGACCAGCGAACAAAAAACTACCAACAGGCTTATAGGGGTTTCCAAGACCAGATCGTCCCATTTTAATTGAATCTACAAGTCTAACTATGGCTGCATCTTGACCATAAATAAGTAATTTCAGATCTCGCCCTAAATTCTTTAGTAAATTTCTGTCAGATGATGATACTGACTTTATTGGTATTCTAGCAATCTGAGATACCACATTTTCAATATCACCTATTCTAATGATTTTTTTCTTAGTTTCACTTAACCTATGAAAGGCACCAGCTTCATCCATAACATCAATAGCTTTATCTGGCATAAATCGATCGTTGATATATTTACTAGCTAACTCTGCTGCAGCCTTTAATGCTGTACTTGTGTACTTCACACCATGATGAGCTTCCAATTGTGTTTTTATGCCTTTTAAAATTTCTATTGTCTCATCTACAGTTGGCTCTTTAACATCAATTTTTTGAAAACGCCTAACCAATGCTTTATCTTTTTCAAATACACCTCGATACTCCTGAAATGTTGTAGACCCAACACATTTTATTTCACCAGAAGCTAAAAGTGGTTTGATCAAATTTGAGGCATCCATAACTCCACCAGATGCGGCACCAGCGCCAATAATAGTGTGAATTTCATCAATAAATAAAATTGCACCTTTTTCTCTTTTCAGTTGATTTAACAAAGCTTTTAATCTTTTCTCAAAATCACCACGATACTTAGTTCCTGCTAGAAGTGCTCCTAAATCTAATGAATAGATAGTAGAGCCCATAATAGCTTCTGGTACATTTTCTTCTTCAATTAGTCTTGCTAACCCTTCCGCTATCGCAGTTTTTCCAACCCCTGCTTCTCCAACGTAAAGTGGGTTATTTTTCCTTCTCCGACAAAGAACTTGAATTGTTCTTTGAATTTCTTCTTCTCTACCAATCAAAGGATCTATTCGTCCTTTTCTTGCTAATTGATTAAGATTAATAGCATAAGATTCCAATGGGGTTTTACCAGTAACCTCCTGACCCATCTCCTCTTCGGTGTTTTGAGAGACGTCATTATCATCAGATTCATCTAATTTTGATATGCCGTGAGAAATATAATTAACTACGTCTAAACGAGTAATTTTTTCACGTTTTAAGAAATATACAGCCTGACTTTCTTGTTCACTAAAGATAGCGGCTAATACATTTGCTCCTGAGACTTCATCCTTTCCTGCAGATTGGACATGAAAAACTGCTCGCTGCAGTACTCTTTGAAACCCTAACGTTGGCTGTGTTTCTCGGTGAGCCTCCTCAGGGGGTATTAGTGGTGTTGTTTCATCTATGAACTCAATTATATCTTGCCGCATTTTATCAATTACAGCGCCACAAGCCTGTATAACTGTAGCTGCCGAACAATTATCAAGCAAAGACAGCAATAAATGCTCTACGGTCATGAATTCGTGTCGTTTTTCCTTGGCTTCTTTAAAGGCCAAGTTAAGGGTTAGCTCAAGCTCTTTACTAAGCATGTGTCAATCTCTCCTAGCAAGACTTTTATTCTCTTTCAATCATGCACAGCAAGGGATAGCCGTTAGAACGTGACAAATTATTAATTTGAGACGTTTTTGTTTCTGCTACATCCTTGGTATACAAACCACATTCTGCTTTTCCTTCATTATGAACAGTTAACATAACATTAAATGCTTCATCCTCTTGGATGAAAAAACAGGAAACTAGAACTTCTACTACAAACTCCATAGGTGTATAATCATCGTTAATAAGCACAATTTTATACATGCTAGGTGGTAGAAGGCTTTCTTCAGCCTTTTTATCTAATTTTCTTTCTGTAACACATAAGTTTTTGCTGTTCATATTAGAATTTTAGTCAATTTGTAGAAAACTTGCGTGCTGTATCAACAGACCTAGAACGGTGAATGGTAAAAGTCTATAAATAAAAAGATATTTCGCCTAGAAGTCATCCGATAAACTCTTCATCCTTGACGGAATCCAAATCATGAACTTAATTGTTTATATATTGTAAAAATATTTTAGGAGAGTTTAGATGTCTTCTGTTGGTATAGTTAAGTGGTTCAATAATCAAAAAGGGTACGGCTTCATCTGCCCTGATGATGACAAGACTAAAGAGGTGTTTGCTCACTTCTCTGCAATAGCCATGGAAGGCTATAAAACCTTGAAATCTGGGCAAAAGGTCAACTTTGTATTGAGCAATGGCCCCAAAGGCTTGCATGCTTTAGAAATTAAATCAGGGTGAAAAACTAGGATAAACAAAGCTCTGGCAATCCTATGGACCCAAAGCTTTGCCTAGTATTATCTTAATTACATGCTATCGATTATGGCATCTCCAAAAGCAGAGCATGATAGCAACTTAGCGTCATCCATTAGACGTTCAAAATCGTATGTCACCGTTTTTGCTGAAATTGCGCCTTCTATGCCTTTAATGATTAAATCTGCAGCATCAGCCCAACCCAGATGCCTTAACATCATTTCTGCTGACAAAATTAAAGATCCAGGATTAACTTTATCTTGCCCTGCATATTTAGGTGCGGTTCCATGTGTTGCTTCAAATAGCGCAATAGTGTCAGATAAGTTTGCTCCAGGTGCAATGCCTATACCCCCAACCTGGGCTGCAAGTGCATCTGAAACATAATCACCATTTAAATTTAATGTAGCTATGACATCATACTCTTTAGGTCGCAATAGTATTTGTTGTAAAAATGCATCTGCAATAACATCTTTAATAACAATTTCATTGCCAGTTTCAGTATTTTTAAATGACAGCCAAGGGCCCTCACCTATTTCAACAGCAGAATAATCAGTCTTAGCTAATTCATATCCCCACTCTTTAAAGGCTCCCTCGGTAAATTTCATTATATTACCTTTGTGCACCAAGGTCACTGAGCTACGATTATTATCTATAGCATATTCAATAGCTTTTTTTACTAATCTTTTTGTCCCCTGCTCTGATACAGGCTTAACCCCAATACCACAATTTTCAGGAAAACGTATTTTTTGTACATCTAATTCATTTTGCAAAAAACTAATCAACTTGTTAGCATCAGCACTACCTGCTTCCCATTCAATACCAGCATAAATGTCTTCGGAGTTTTCTCTGAAAATCACCATATCAGTATGCTCAGGATGTTTTACTGGACTAGGTACTCCAGAAAAATATCTAATTGGTCTTAGACATACATATAAATCTAGTTGTTGTCGCAGGGCAACATTAAGGCTTCTAATGCCTCCTCCAACAGGTGTTGTCAGCGGACCTTTTATCGCCACTTTATAATCTTTAATAGCCTCTAAACTTTCGTCAGGCAACCAAATATCATTTCCATAGACCTTTGTTGCTTTCTCACCAACAAAAATTTCCATCCATTCAATTTTCTTTTTACCAGAAAATGCTTTAGCAACTGCAGCGTCCACAACTTTCATCATCACAGGACTAATATCAACACCTATACCATCACCTTCTATGTATGGTATTACTGGATTACTAGGAACATTAATGGTATCGTTTTCATTAAAGGTTATTTTTTTTCCAGCAGATGGAACTTGTATATTTTGATAAGCAGGCATCTCTCACATCCCTTTAGTCTCTTGAAGCTAGCGCCAGTATATCACCCTAAACTAACATTAACTATATGAACACATATATAAAAGCATTAATCATCCTTTTATGCACGAGCATTCCTTCTATAAGCCATGCCAATAAAATTGAAGAACAAAGAGAACTTTTTGTTAAAATTTATGACGAATTAAAAAGTGGTAATATAAATAACTATACACAATCAAGACATAAACTTAACAATTATATTTTAAAGCCATACCTCGACTATCTCTACTTGCTAAATAAAGTTGATGATTTGCGGGGCAAAGATCTAAGAGCATTTATAAAAGGACATTCATCCTGGCCGTTTGTTAGCCATCTAAGCAGCACATTCATTACTAATAAAGCTAAATCTGGGCACTGGAAAGATGTTGAATATCTTTATGAAGAAGCTAGTAATACTTCTATAAATTGCTACGGCTTAATAGCCCAGCATATGAATAATCGTAAAGAATGGGTGAAACCTGCATTAAAAATTTGGCTAAATGGTCAATCACAACCTTCCGCATGTGATAACTTATTTACATTACTAGAAAATGAAGGTTATTTAAAATCTACCTATATATGGAAAAGAATTAAACTTGCATTTGATGAAGATAATATAAGCCTTGCTCATTATCTTGCTAAAAAATTACCCTTACAAGAACAGGAACTTGTTAAATACTGGGCTAGAGCCCATACCAATCCCAAATTAATTTATAGCTTTGATTTCTCGCAAATAAAACATCCTGCAACTATAGAAATAGTTGTACACGCAATAACTAAATTAGCTGCAAAGGATACAAGAGAAGCGGTATCAATATGGCGTGATGTCTCTAACAAATATACTTTCAACCATAGACATTGGAGTACAGTTGTTAGAGCTATTGCTATTGCACTTGCTATTGAGCAACATCCTCAAAGTTCAACATGGTTAGATAAAGTCCCTAGGAGATATATAACATCAACTGTAGCGCAGCTGAAATTACAAGTTGCATTGCGAGATTATAACTGGAATAGCATCCTTGAAACTGTAGATGAGCTAGGTGAACAAGAGCAGTTAAATGAAAAATGGTTATACTGGAAAAGCATAGCCTTAGATATGACTGGCAAGCGCAAAGAAAGTCAAAAAATACTTTTAAGTTTATCTCATACTAGAAGCTACTATGGATTTATGGCCAGCAAAAAAGTTTTACGTCCATATGCTATTACAAGCCAATCCCTGGATATTTCATTGTCAACATTTGAATCTGTAAATAGCAACCATCACATTCAACGTGCTTTAGAATGGCAGGTACTAGAAAAAGAACATAACGCAAATCAGGAGTGGTTTAAATTTCTTAGAGGGGCAACAGAAATTGAACGGCATGCTGCTGCGGCAATTGCGGCAAAAGAAAATTTAGCTAATTGGGCCATCTTAGCACTTGCTAATGCTGAGGATAAAAATAATCTGGAACTTAGATTTCCCAGAAAATACTCCCAACAAATACACTCTCAAGCACAATATAGCCACATAGATCCTGCATGGATTTTTGCTGTTGCACGCCAAGAGAGTGCTTTTATTTCTAAAGCTAGCTCAAGTGCAGGTGCTCTTGGCTTAATGCAAATTATTCCTAGCACAGCTAAAATGGTTGCTAAAGAGCACCAAGTTACATATAAAAATAAAAAAGATCTTTTTGATGCTAATACTAATATTTCTTTGGGAAGTAAATATTTAAGAATGCTACTTGATGACTATAACCAAAATCAAATTTTAGCTACAGCCTCTTATAATGCAGGTCCTTCTAGAGTACGTAAATGGTTGCCTAAACAAAATATGCCGGCCGATATATGGATTGAAATCATTCCATACAGTGAAACTAGGAACTATGTACAAAATGTAATAGCATACACCATTATATACCAAAAACTACTTGGTAATAGCAGCGATGCTCTGAAAAACCTCAGCTATATCCCCGCTAAAAACATACAACTAGCTGACAATTAAATTGTCAGCACAATAAAAAAGGAATATTTAAACATGATCTCAGATGATGAAGAAGAAAGTTTAGAGAATAAGGCTGCAATGGATGAGGAGCCTATATCTCCTCATCAGGCTGCTATGGATGAAGAACCTATACCTCCTCAGCAAAATTATCTTTATGATGTCTCTAGAACTCAAATGAGTAGACATCAAGAACCATCTCTTGATGACTTAGTTGATAATTTTTCATCACTAACCGTTCTTACTAATTCAACGTCTCAAGGTATAGGTGCATCTTTAGATCAAGATGGACAAACTTGCTATGAGCAAGCACTACGACAACACTCTCTTAGTATAAACCAACAGTTTGAAGGTGATTTAGTTAACATTAGACGAAGCATTCCCCAAACACAGCTCATTAATGAAGATAAATTACGACACCTAATATTTCCAATTAGAGCATATGAGCACTGCTTAAAGTTAGATATAGATAAATGGAAAGAAATGGCATCCAGTAAGGGCACTACCATCCCTACTCTAAATATTAACATTAATGAATTTAGACAGTGGCAAGATAGAACTCCACCATTATGCTCGAGTAGAGTCTCAAACATTTCTGGCACTAGATATTCTGAATCTGACATGGTCATCATTGCATTTAATTATTGGCAAAGCTGTTATAACAATCTTTCGACTTATGAACAAGTATTAGGATATCCTCCCCAACATTTCGAAAAACACATATGGGAATTAGAACAAACAGCGCTACACTATCGCTCTTTAACATGCCATGATCACGTTAGAGATATAAACCAGATTAGACTTCCTGAACCACAAAATGCAGATCCGGCAACACAAGAGCCTATAGAGTTATCATTACTTGTGTTTTCCAGACCAGCTCATAACCATATGAATAGATTTACATGATTTTAATATCTATAATATAAGAAGAGCTTTTTTATTTTTGGATTTTCATGTGTACAAATTCTTTTGATTTATCTTAAACTTAAATTATTATGAAAAATAATAGCAAAATGTACTATATAAAACATCCCTGAGGAAATTTATGAGTTTAAAGACCGAAGAAAATTATGTAGCCCAATGGGAAAAAGCTTTTGAGCGCGTATTAATACCTCTAGATGATTTTATTCATCGTCAATCTACAGGCGGCATTTTGCTTTTCATATGTGCAATGGTTGCACTTTATATATCAAATAGCCAATGGAGTGAAATCTATCAACAGCTTCTAAAACTGCCTTTCACAATTGGTTTTCCTAATTTACAATTATCAAAATCTTTACACCATTGGATTAATGATGGTTTGATGGCTATATTTTTTTTCGTCATAGGATTAGAACTTAAACGTGAAATATTAGTAGGGGAATTATCAGATTTCAAACTAGCATTATTACCTATCTTTGCTGCTATTGGCGGCATGGTTGTTCCTGTTTTAATTTACATAATTATTAATCCAAGCGGGCACACCTTAGATGGATGGGGAATACCAATGGCAACAGATATTGCTTTTGCAATAGGAACGTTATCATTGATGGGAAAACGAATACCAAAAAAACTAATAACATTTCTTATAGCTCTTGCAATTGTAGATGATCTGGGGGCTGTAATAGTTATTGCATTGTTTTATACAGAAAATATAAGTATTCTTGCTTTAATCATAGCCATGTGTGCCCTTGGTTGTCTTGTTTGTTTGAATTTTGGAGGCGTTCGTAAAACTATGCCTTATTTAATCTTAGGTCTGATTCTTTGGGTGGCAATGTTGAAAAGTGGAGTTCATGCTACTTTAGCAGGCATTTTTCTGGCTTTCACAATTCCTATGCGACCAAAATATAATCCAGAAAGCTTTATATCTCAAGTTACTAATATGGTTGAGCAAATAAAGGTAGCATATCAATTAGAAAATAATATATTAAAAAATGATCTTCTTCGTGCGAAAGTAATAGCATTAAGTAAAGGGGCTAAGTTGGTGCAAGCACCTGCACAAGTTTTAGAGCAAAAAATGCATATACCTTCCGCTTATATTGTTATACCTATCTTTGCTTTGGCAAATGCAGGGATCCCAATTAATTGGTCGTCGTTACCAAATATTATTATTCATCCTGTGTCAATAGGAATTGCTGCCGGCTTAGTTTTAGGAAAATTAATTGGGATTGTAGGATTTTCCTGGATTGCGGTTAAGTTTGGATTAACTAAACTTCCGCCTGGATTAAACTTTAAACATATTATTGGGGTGGGGCTTATAGCCGGGATAGGTTTTACGATGTCTATATTTATTGCAGAATTAGGTTTTGCTCATCATGCAAGTGATTTGCTAATGGCTAAAACAGGTATTCTTTTTGCCTCAATAGTCTCAGGTGTTTCAGGTTTTATTTGGCTATATTTAACGTGTCCTTACAATAAGGGCGTTGGTGTTTAAATAAAAAAGTTAGGGGATTTCACCCTTTTTTAGCCTTTGCTGAAATAGGCTTGGCAAGCTGTAACATCTTATTTAAGATGTTGCAGACTCAAGAGTCTCCTTCCAATAGGTTTTATGCGTAGATGCGACAAAACCCTTGGGGCCTACAAAAGATTATGAGCAAACAAATAATAATTTTCGGCTATGGTTACGTATCCAAATTTTTAATTCAACAACTAAGGGACCTTAATTGGACAATTTACTGCAC
>JABJGS010000003.1 GCA_018703155.1 Francisellaceae bacterium
GCTCAGGCTAATAGAGCTGCTGGAATTGGATTACAGTTCACTGGTGGAGAATCAAGTGCGTTGAAACGCAAAATAGAAGGGTTGCTCGTAACTTCACTACAAAGTGACAAGCCTACTCATACATTATAACTGTCTGTACTTCTCAGTGACCTAGCAAGATTGACTGCATTGTGACTTTTTCTCAGAGATTAAATTGAAAGTTAATACACAGAATTAAGTGATTGGTATTTGCAAATAAATTATGCGCGAATGAGCATTATGAGTTAAGATTTAAAGTAGTATTGAGTTGATCCATTTTATTTTCTCATTTTCTCAATTTAAGATAAAGTATTATATATACTAACACTTTAAAAGGATTTATATGTTAGGTAAATTATTTGGCTTAAATGCCATTGTTTCATTGCTGCTTATATTTTTCTCTCCCTTTACTTTTGCTGCAAATGGCTCAGGTCCACCGATACCTAGAGTATCTGCACCAGTAATATCATCACCACCTGTAGGAGCTGGGCCTAGAGTGGCAGCACCGAGAGTAGTAGTTCCAAGAGTGGCAGCACCGAGAGTAGCAGTTCCAAGAGTGGCAGCACCGAGAGTAGCAGTTCCAAGAGTGGCCGCTCCAAGAGTATCATCACCGACAATATCACCCACAATATCACCCACAATACTACCTTCTACTATAAAAGTACCAAAAGTAACAACTGTGCCTAAGAGTGGGATAGATAAGCAACTCAAAGGTGTGCCCAATAAGTTAAATAGCAATAAAAAATCAACAATAAATACAAAAAAGAAAGGACCAGTAAGCACACAAAAGAAGGAAGGGACAGGTACTAGTAATAATACTGGGGGTGAGACAGGTAGTAATATAAGTGGCTCAATAAATATAAATAGTGAGATAAACAATCAATCAAATGGGAATGTAGGGGAGTCAATAAAGCAATTTGATGATTTGAAATTCAAAAGAAATGGTAATGATATAGAAATTGTTAGATAAAACTTAAGTATTATATATTTAAGATAGGGAGTTTATTTATGAGGTTGATGGTGGTATTGAGTAAGTGGGGGGTAGCCTTATCATTTATGTTTATTAGTTCGGTTGCCACATGTCTTTCTTCGCCTCAAATGCAATTTAAATCAAAATATAAGTCTATGAAAAAAAACACTCAAATTGCTAAAGTAATTGATAAGCATCAAGAGCAAATGGATTTACAGGAAGACTTATTCTGGAGTGCTTGGAATGAGGATATACCATTGTTAACTCAGTTGCTAAATAATGGGGCGCAGCCAAATTTTTCTTTGCCTGATGGTCGTACAGCCATACATTTTGCAGTGGAAAATAGTAAACCAAAAGCCATAGAAATTTTAGCAAAACATAATGCAAATGTGAACATAAAAAAATCTTTAAGTGGAGATACACTACTACATACGGCATCAGAGGTAGGTTGCCTTTCATGTTTGAAGGTACTAGTGAAATTAAATGTAGATGAAAACACTCTGAATTTTGCAGGTGAAACTCCAAAAGTAATGGCTGAAAGGATGAACTCAAAGGAAGCTATACATTTTTGGAAAGATTATTCTGATGTTAAATAAAAGGATACTACTATGTTAAGACGTATGTCTCTTGCAATTTTATTTAATTTGATTTTCATTGGCTCAGCGTATTCAATAGATATTACAGAAATAAATGCAGGTAGAGTTGGACAAGAATTCCTTGATGTTGAACAATTAACTATTGAAGTAGATAAACCCTATACACCACCTAAAGAAAAAAGGGTCTCTTTTGGTGAAAATGAAGAGGCAATCTTTACTTTAAATGAAGTTAAAATTGATGGCTCATCTGTGTTTAGCCAAGAAGAGTTGATGCAAACTTATAAATCTAAACTTGGAAGTAAAATTAGCATCGAAGAACTTTATGAGATAGTACGTAATATAACAAATATGTATCATAAATCAGGATACACTTTATCACGAGCTTTGCTTGCACCTCAGGTTATGAAGAATGGTGTGGTTTATATTCCTGTTATTGAAGGTTATATCAATAAAGTAAATCATAATGTGGATGCAAATGTCGGCGGAGACGTTTATAACAAATTTGTTGAAAATATCACAAATGAAAAACCTTCTAAAGAAGTTAGCATTAAAAGATACTTATCTTTGATTGGTGATATTCCTGGTGTGGAAATTAAAGAGATAAATTATTTTTTTGGTAGCCATGGGGCTATAGATATAAACATTGATATGGAGATAAAGAAATTTGAATTTTATGCAGAAACTAATAACATAATAAATAAAATTTTTGGATCATCGCAAGTTATAGCAGCTTTAACTGCAAATGAAACTTCAATAGCTGGGAGTACTCAGTTATTAACGTTACAATCAACTAATGTAAGCAGGTTGAATTTCTATCAGATTGAGCATGAACAAAATATTGGTGGAGATGGTTTGAAGCTGCAGTTGACAGGGCAAATGACAAGAGTAAAACCAAAGTTTAGAGGTGCTGATGAGTTTGCGAATGAGTCTAATGTTAGAGGAAGAGCGAGCCGTGCCAATATAAGTGTTTTATATCCTATCATAAGATCTCAACAAAAAAATCTGTTAGTTTTTGGTAGTGCTGATGCACAAACTGTTGATTCAACACAAGACTCTGGAGCATCTGTGGAGTTCAATGATAAAGTTAGAAGTCTTAAATTGGGTCTTAGTTTTGAGACATTAGATTATATGTTTGGTAAATCATTATATGCAAATAATATCTTTAACATCATTGTCTCAAAAGGATTCCTCATTTTGGGTGCTAAGAAGGTTCCTTCCAGTAATGATAAACCATTTTCTATAGTTGGGGGTAGACCTGATTTTACAAAAATAAATGTTAACTATGAAAGGCTACAGGATTTATCTAAGTCTTTTTACCTAAAGTTAGAAATGGGTGGACAGTATGCTTTTACAGAGCTGTTATCTGTTGAGGAATACGGGATCGGTGGTACAGTATATGGGCGTGGATATGATAGCGTTGTTGTTTCTGGTGAGCATGCTTTGGCAATGAATTTAGAATTAGGACATGATTCAATAGTGAATTTTTCAGTTTTTAATAATTTCAGAAAATATGTGTATTATGACGCTGGTTCAGTATGGAATAAAAATCAGGCTCAACGAGTTAATGGTGCTAGAACTAGTGCAAATTCTAGTGGAATTGGAGGTATGGTTACTATGTTTGATGATCAAGTCTCTGCTGTTGTAGAACTAGGTAAACCGTTAAGCAGAAATAGCAATAATGGAAATAAAAATATACAGATATTTTTTAAATTGATAGGGACCTTATAATTTATAGAAAACCCATGTATGAAAAATGGGTAAAGGTTGTTATTGGAATAATAATACTATTCTGTATTCCTGCATCATTAAGTGGCAATGAAAGTACGATTTATCGTGACAAATTTTTATTTATCACAGATTTAAATCAGTCAACTTTGGGGGATTTATATGCCACTGGAAAAATAATTAAAAAAATCATTGAATTCAGTAGTGAACATATTGATGTTTCATTAATCATTAGAACAGATCGTAACTCAAACGATCCTCAGTTAACAGAAATTTTTCTTCAATGTTGTCAAAAAGTAAACATATTTATTACTCAAGATTGGAGCGAAACATTGCTGCAAGATCCCGAATTGCAAGAAATAGTTAAGGATAGTCAAATTGTTATATTTCCAGCTTATGATTATCTTAATAGAAATAATGTACTGCAAATTTTAGAGAAATTTAAGCCAAGCAAGCCAGTCATTTTATATAGTGAATATGATTTCAATATTTCCAATTTAGATGAAATTAATAATAGTTGGTGTTGCGAAACAGGATTTGGCAATCCTGCAGGTACAGGTTTAGGGATTTTCATTGAAAATCATATAAAACCAGGTGATGAATATACTAAGATAACTCAAGAACAATTTACAGTAGATATATTGAATTTTTTATATTTAAATGAAGGTGAACCTGATGCTGAAAATAAGACCTGGGAGCAATTAGAGATTGATTATAAAAAGACGCATAAAGTATATTTTGGATATTTTAATGGTATAGAGCATGCAGAGAATTTTTATTCTAATAGAAATATAATCAATACGAAAAATTTTGTATTAGCATCGATAAAAAAGAGCTTTATTGATTTTAAAAAAAACACACAAGATAAGAGTGTGGATATTTTAGTGCCAATGAAAAACAATGAGTTTGATGAGGTTGTTGAATACTTAGGGATAAAAAAAACAGATATACTTCTTAATGATTTTGAAGTTTCAAGAATAAGGGAGGTTAGCTTTTACACTAGAGCTGCTCATGAAAATAAAAGCGAAGTATTAACAAAAAGAAATTCAGTAATTATAAACCCAGAAGGAAATTTTGATATACGTATACTGAATGTATTTCCTATTCGTAATCAACTGTTCAAATTTTTTGTTAAACACTCAGATCCTTTTGTGGGTGTTACTGGAGATCAATCTTTTTCAGAGGGGCTAAGTTTGTCCAAATTAAATGCATATCAAATTATGCAGTGGAAAGAAGATATGTTTGACAACTTTGTAAGTTTATGCCAATTTGCCTTGGGTGAAGAGAGTTACATATCTAAATTTTACCTTGCTCACAAGGCTGATAACTCAAATGATTTAACAGCAAGGTTTAAGAATTACTTGACTATTTTGTCTGATTTATTTGAAAATCACGAAGAGGAAATGTTAATAGAGTCTACAAATTTGTATATGTATTTAAAAAAAGATATGAATTTGTATCAAAATTTTCTTGGATTAATTTATAATCCAATTTTGGATATAAATACAAAGGAAATGTTGAAAAATAATTTAGAAAAACATTTCCAAATAAACAAGATAAGTAATATAAATAATGAAAATGAACTAACAGAAGATTTTCAAAAACTATTTATTAGTCTAGGTAGTAATTATCAAAAACTTTCATGGGATAGGCAATTACAAAATATTTACTCATCAATTTTATATTATGTATACATAACCCCTGATGAAAATAATGTTACTATTCTTGTTAACCAATTTGTAAATAGAATAGGGTGTTTGATTTTACATCCTGGCAAAATGCAAAGTGGTTCATAAGTATTTTGTCAATCGTGCCTTTTTTTAGGAGTTGATGTCGGTGGTTGTAGTTGTGCTCGTGAGGGTGTTGTGTTTATTGCAGCGGCAGCTGCAGCTAAATGTAACATTGGATTTGGCTTTAACTGAGCATTAGGTTCTGAGCGTTGATACTTCATTTCCTCTTCAAATCTGGAACACTGTAAATTTCTCAGAGTTATTTTTTCTAGTACCCCATTGAGATTGCAATCACTAGAAATCACTTTATTTAAAGTGTCACATTGCTTTTGTAATGTTATTTTTTCCGTCACAGTAAGCTCAACAAGATCTCTCCAATTTAAAGAAGGATCTTGCCCTTCAACAATAACTTGTAGTTCATAAAATTTCGCCAACTCATTTAAACCGTTAGTCTTGCAAAGGTCAACCAAATTTTCAAACTGCTGTTGTTTCCAACGTAATGCTTGATACGTAACAAGTTTATTACTTTGAATGCCTTCATATAAACTTTGATCTCCAGTTAAACCAACAAATGGATCTGCATTGCCAATCATTGACATCATTGACTCATGATGAAGACGAAATCCATTTATTAATCTAACATTTATCTTGCCATCACTTGCGACTGAATGTGAGTCTGTTAAATTAATTTCAGAATCTACGTTTTTTTGAAGAAAATCTATTTGTTTTAATTTGTTTTTTTCTTCTGCGGTTAAAATGGAGGGTTCACTTTCTAATTTTGATTTAATTTTATCCATGTGATGTGGTTTTAATGGTAAGCATATATCAATATCTTTGTTGTCATCTTCTAGAAGAGCTTTTTTGATACAAGCTATAGCCCAATCTTCAATATTCACAATGCAGGTTTTTGACAAATCTTCATCAGGATAGTCGGCCATATAAGCAAAAAACAAATGATGACTGCTTTTATATGTAGCCTCAGATTGTTTCAAATCTGAAGGATTAGCAGCGGTTAAACTACTTTGATTCATATTTAAGAGACAACCGAGTAAGCATGCATCCTTTGGTTCATTTCTAATGCTTGCTAGAGGTGCAGGGTCATTAAGATCGCTAGTAAATACCCCTAAACTTTTAGAGCCAATGCCTAATCGATATTCTTTATAAGTGGTTTTTTCAAGTGGAATCATAGTTTCCATACAGTCATATTCAGTAATAACCGTAAACTCAGTATCAAACTCATCTAATTTTTGTCTATCATTAGCTGTAAAGTAGTGGTAGGTCGGATAGCAAATGCATAAGTCAGCCTCGGAAAGTGCTGTTTGAACATTATCACCTAGAGAATTATTTTTCCAAATTTCATGCCAACCATCATGCCATTCTCCTTCAGAAGAAGCGTCTGCAGTAAACTCAATAAGATTACAAGTTACATCAGGAGAAAGCTTATTAGCAGATGTTATATTTTTGCTAGCAGAAATTTCATCTCTACGAGTGACCCATGTGAATGTAACCTCCTTTCCTGATGATTTACAAAATTTATCTAGCCCATTAATGAGCTTGCTACTTGCCGTCACATCTCCACTTGAGCCCCATGCTAAAGCAGTGAAAATAGCAATGTTATAGGGTTTATTTCCATCGTGCTCAATTTCCATTTCACTGATAATTCTATTGGCTTCGTCAAATTTTTCTTTTTCTATAGCTTCTAAAAAGGCAAGTTGCTTGCCATGCCAGCTTTTCTGAATATAATCTTCTTTAATCCTAGTCATTAGTGGCTCAGGAATAGATTTTTCTGCTTCCAGTGAAGGAGTTAGACCCATTTTAATTAAATACCTAAACATATCAATATGATTACTTTTACCTATGACAGGCATAGATTCAGAAACAGTTTTTATATCAGCACCATGCTCCATCAGTAATTTAACGATATCCATATTATTGTTTTCTGCAGCTACAGCGAGTAATGATTTATGTGAAGAACTAGTGCTTAGGAGCATATTCGGATCAATAAACCCTTTTCCAAGTAAATATCTTAAATCTTCAATGTTTCCACCTTTAATTTTTTTAGTAATATATTTAGTCTTATCTTCTAATTGAGCAATCATCTTACAAACCGTATGAGTACAACCTTTTTGAGATATAATATCCAAGGTAGTCTCTCCAGAGTTGTTTTTTTGTAATATATTGGCCCCCATCATAGTTGCCGTAACAATAGAGCCAAATTCTTTTTTTGATGCCAGAATATGCATCGGAGTCCAACCATGATTGTTAGGAGTGTTGGGGCTTGCTTGCTGTTTAAGTAAAGTATTAAAAGCATCTATGTTTGAGTGTTTTGCGGCAATATGCAGAGGTGTATCTCCAGAGAAATCTTTACAATGAATTTCTCTACCATTCATTTTAGAGCATAACTGCCATATAACCTGTGTGTTTTCTTTAGATGCTGCTAAGTGCAAAGGACTCCATCCTCCTTGATAATCTTGAATATTTTTTGCATTATGCTTCTGTAACATCTGAATTATTTTATCTTTACCATATAAGACTGCATAAAAAAGTGGCGTCCATCCTGAGCTGGAAGCTTGATTGATATTTGCTCCTGAATTTATTAGTTTCTCAACCATGATAATGTTACCATTGTTAATAGCAGCAATAAGTGGGCTCCACTCACTATTGTTAAGCAAATTAGGGTTTGCTCCAGCCTTTAATAAAGCATCTACCATTTCTTCTTTATTATTAGATACAGCCATATACAGAGGAGATGAATCTGGTCTATCCCCATCAATAGTATAAGAATTATTTGAAAGCATTTGGCATAGACCTGGTAAATCATTAGTCTCAATAGCATTGTAAATATTTTCGGCTTCTATAGGTGGCCTTCCATGGGTGGATTTTTTTACTTTAATATATTCAGTGATTTCATTTTCTAGATCATCAGAAGGAGATACAAATTTTGATAATACATTGAGCTCATCTTCAGATAAGTCCGTAATTAAATTATGTACAATATCTAATTCCTTGTATTTTTCATAAAGTAGTTTAGAAACTTCTACATTATTGTTTGCAATTGCAACTTGAAGAGCATTATTATATGGGGCAGATTTTGTTTTATAGCTAGGATTGGCACCTGCATCAAGAAGTTTTTTTGTGATATTTAAAGTGGTTTCATTGCATTCTGCCTCAGCAAGATAATGTAGTGGAAACCATCCACCTTCATTTAAATCACAGATATTTGGATCCGCACCATATTTAAGTAAAATACTACAGGATTCTTCAACTCCAGATAAAATAGCCAAAAGAAGTGGTGTCCATCGCTCACCATTTATTGGTCCAGACTGTTGGTTAGGATTTGCTCCTGCTTTTAGTAAAATCACAATTGCTTCATTTTTTGGCTCAGACCCAACTGCACTATGAAGTAAGTACCATGTGTCGTCACCTTCTGTAATTATGGGTGAATTTAAATTTATATTTGGATGTCCTTTTATTGTTTTATCTAAAGTTTCCCAACTCTTTTGCATACTGTTAAATAATGTGTAAATATTTACATCAACGGTTGAGCCAGTATAGTTAGTAGAAGGTAATCTACCTAGTTCATAATCATCTCCAGACTCTCTATCTAGTTCGTAATTATGTGTAGCACCTACCTCTAAGCCACCTACCTCTAAGCCACCTACCTCTAAGCCACTTGTATTTGGGGATAATAAATCTTTTAATGTTAACATGCCTTCTTGTTGTGCAAGCTCCCAAGCTGTTAGACCATCTGAGTTTGTCATAAGTAAATTGGGGTTATGATGATTGACGATATGGCGTATCATTTCTTCATTCTTACTTGATACTGCCAAGTGCAAAGCAGTATAACCATTATTGTCATGGTTGTTAATGTTAGCACCATTAAGCATTAATATATCAAATACAGCTATACTTTTATTATGTACGGCAAAGTGAATTGGCCTCCAACCATCTTCATTTTTAGTTTGTTCATTTGGATCCAGAAGATTATGTTTTAACCAATTTTCTAAAATTTGGTATTCGTTGCTATTACTTGAATCTGATAATATATGCACCAATCCCTTTCCGCCATCTGCGCTATTTGCTCTATAATATTCAACGATATGTTTACATAAATCTATATGCTCATTTAAAAGTGCAAGATCAAGAGGTGTTTGTTCTGTCTTATTTTTAGCTAGTATATCACCGTTGTGTTCAAGCAATAATTGCATCGCATCCTGGTTTCCTTTCAGAGCTGCCAGATGTAATGGAGTCCAGTTGTTTTTATCTGCATTATTTGGGGAGGCATGGTTAGCTAAAAGGACAGACATAGCATCCAGTTTTTGATCATTAACGGCAAGATGCATCGCAGACCATTCTGATTCAAAAGGAACATTTTCATTAACGTCAATACCTAGAGCAATTAATTGTGGAATTAAATGTAGTTTGTTTTCATTAATACATAATTGAAATAAATTTTGATGTACGTGGTCCTTGGTTCTCTCATTGATGGTTGCTAAGATTTTATCTGATTGGTTTCTAGCTAGTAAATCAAGAGCAGTAGTGCCATCTAGAGTCGCATGAAACCAGGAATTACGCAGCTCAGGGCTGAACATTAACTTTACCACGGTATCCATCGTACCGTTACTAGCAGCAAGATGTAATGGCAGCCAACCATTTAAATCTGGTATTGTAGGATCTGCTCCCAGCTGAATTAATTTAGTAACCATGCTGGAACCATCGCTTAAAGATGCTGCAAAATGCAAGGGTAACCATCTTGTGCCATCATGACTTGGTTCATTAATAATTGCACCGCTATTGACTAATTTTTCAACTAACGATATGTTGTTTTCTGTGATGGCTTCTCGCAACTCAAAATTCATCTGTTCAATTTGTTTGAGGTTAGGCGTATTACGTATTTTTTCACTATAAGATGCTGCAAACTGCAGCGCCTTAGCTAAGATTTCACTTCGTGTTTCTACGCTAACAGTTTCCAAATTTTCTCTAATTGCACTTAATAAGTCTCCACTTTTACCTGCGCTGAGATGACTTACTGTGATATCTAGAACTCTATTTATTGCTGACAACTCATTATCTTGATCATTAACTTGTTGAATGCGTTCGGTTGTCACCATTCTAGCCGTATAAGATGAAACACCATCAGTGATTTCACTCGGGAAATGCTCTAGAAAGTGAACTACACTATCTCTGTTTTTTCTGCTAAATTTTCTTGCATATTCAAGAGGGTCTTTATATCTTTCATAAAACTCACCTAATGTTTCTCCATCATTAGAAACTTTAACAGCATGGTTTCGCATTTTACTCAGGTAAAAATTTCGAGACTTAGAAGATTGTTGAGATTTTAATGACGCTGGTGGTAAAGCATATGACTTAGTATTTTTAGGATAATATCTTCCAGCCATAGGGGGTAAATCACCTGTAATGCTTTTGTCAAAACGATCACTTGCTAATGAGCGAGCATCTTTAATTGCAAATGTACCGCATTGATAACTATCATATTGTCTTCTCTTGGCTGAGCTGGCATAGTCTACAGGGACTACATGTTCAACCTGAATTGCTTGTGATAATAATCTTTCATTTAATTCGTTAGCCCTATGAAAAATATAACCTGACTCTTGATTTCCTGAATCAAGATAATAAGCTTGGATGCCTGTTGCAGTTTTTTGCAACATAATAACTATTTTATGAAAATCTGCATCTGCATGTAACTGATGGTATATTATTGAAACTTTATCACCAACTCTAGCTTTATTAATAGCATCAGCAACATGAATAATATCATCCATGTTTGTTGCGACTAAAGGTTGATTTGCTTGTTGTTTTTTTTGAGCCTGAATATGAGAAAGTAATGCAATGCCCTTTGGAGTTAATTGTTCTTGAACACCTACAATTGCAGGGTCGAAATCATCTGGTTCGTTAAGAACTAGATTTAATGTGGGTGTTGAATCTTTCAGACTTAACTCCTTAGGACTATCAGTTCGTATTGACTCTAATACTTCCTGCAATTGGGGACGCTCATTTAATGGGGTGGTTTTCATATCCCCATTCCAATCCAAATGTATAGCATAGAGCTTACTGTCATTTTGATTTAGTATTAATCCGATATGCCTATTCAGAGACTGCTTGTTCTTATCTTTTAATTGTCTGCTTATTTCTTCTTGTTGTTCATCAAGGTTTACAATATTATATAAAGTGACTTTGGAATTTTTAATGGCTCGTTGAACATCCCCCCAGTAGAGATCAGTACAATCTTTATATTTTAAAACCAAATCGCTTATTTGTGGCTTGGTTGGAACTTTATAGTAGCCAAGTTCTAATTCTTCAATTGATGGCTTAGTCATTGCTTTACTCTCTGAAAATAAGTGCTTTTACAATATTTGTATACTCACCAGTTAAATAGCTGCTAGGTTACTATATAAGCATAGTGTTTGATTCTAGATTTATGGGGAGATTAAAACTAATCATTGATAGCTATGTATATATTTTTTGGTGAAATTAACATCTATATTTAACTACAAGTTATAGTAAATAATACTAGATGAATATCAGATATGATTGAATTATTAAGTATAGGTAAGATAATACGATCAGTGTTTGTCTATGTAAGGTATATTTGTATTTCGTTAATGAGTAAGGCATAAGTAATACTGATACTTTTCTTTTAGTTTTTAGAAAAAATTAATATAGATAATAACTTTGAGAAAGCAAATTTCAGGTATAGTGCAGTATCACGATAAGTTATTTATGCACCATTGATATTAATTGACAGAGAGGCTCTTGCAAAAAGAAGAGTAAGTGAATATAATTGCAGGCAACTAACTATATTTTGATTGGATGGAGAATAAACTATGATATTTCAATTAATAGAAGAGTTTTTTGGAAGAAAATCGTTTAGATTGAATGTAGATACACAAAATGCATATATAGCTCTTGGAACCCCAAAGTTACCAGTAATACATCCTTATAATCCTACTGGCACTACAGAAGCTAATCAGAGAGAAGATACTGCAGGGATGCCACATTATCTAGTTGCGGCAAACTTAGGCTCATATATACCAGCTAATCTTCCTTCTGCATTAAGCCGTCTCTTAGATGCAGAAGGTGTATCAGCTGATAATGTTGATGTTTGCTTTTTAATTCAGAATCAACCATGGAAGGATGAAGAATTACTTTTTAGGCCACATTCTTGGTTGGATCCTGATGCACCTGTTAGCCAAGAAGGCTATAAAAGAAATTTTAATGATATTATAATATCAACTTTTGAAGTCGGAAGTGATGCTCAACCATTAAGATCTATGCACCATATAGAAGTGCACCAAAATGAAGATGATATGGTTGTATTTTCTGCTGATTGTTTACAGATTAAAAATTTAAAAGTAACAGCCGGTGACGTGCCTGATTCAAAGGCACTCTGTTCTTTCACCTATGATCCTACTAGCAAAAAAGCAATTATTACCTTTCATTGGTTATTGTCTGATATTGATTTTGAACATGTACAACAGGTCGTTGAACAAAATGAAGCCCAAGGCTTTGAAGAATTTCTTGAGTGTATTGCAAAAGTACCAACACCTAATGAATTTTTAAGTATTAATATAGAAACACTTATGCAATTAGGACTAGGCCATAAACTTCCTGAAATCAGGCAGAAAGACAATAAATTTGAATTGGCTGAAATATCTTATCAGTATCACTTGTTGAATCAGGCCATCTGTACTGAAGACCTTAATGAAATTGATAAATTAATTAAAATACATAATTTAAACCCTAATGCACATACTCCAGGTGGTACACAATGGTTGCCTTTACATTTTGCAGTTTCTGCAAATAAGCACACATGTGTGAGAAGACTATGCGATCTGGGAGCCGAAATTAACGGTGCGGATCTTAATGGCTGGACTTCAGCACATCTTGCTGCTTTGGAAGGTAAGCAAGATGTGTTACTTGAGTTAATGAATTGTGGTGCTGATATTCTTAAGCCAGCAAGCGATGGGAAAACAGCCCTAGATGTTATGATAAATGCAAAACATTTCGGGATTATTGAGCCTATAAATAAATTGTTACTTGAAAAGCACGAGAAAAGTTTGTTACATTTTGTGGCCCAGACTGGCAATACAGAAACATTTATAAAGCTTGTTGAGCAAGGTGCAGATTTTTTGAGTGTTGATCACGATGGAAAAACACCATTAGATATTGCTTTAGAATTAGGTTATATGCATATATGTGAAGCACTAGATGATTTTTTTGAAGAAAATCCTTTAAATGGACTTAAGCTGTCCCATATTTTAACGCAACGTGCACCTATTAATACCCTTAGAGCTTTTGCAGAGAAAGGATTTATTCATTTTGATGAACCTACAGTAGGAGGGGATGAGTGGCGACCTATTCATTTTGCAGCCAGTAGTCAGAGCGTTGAAAAAATCAGAGCATTAGTTGATGCTGGAGCTAATGTTGAACAGCCAGATAGAAATGGATGGACAGCTAGTAAAGCTGTACCTGAGATATTAAGTACCATTAAATTTAAATTATAAAAATATCACTAAAAGGATCATTATAATGCCGGAAAAAATGCCAAGAAATATACATCGTAGAAGAACTCATCAGGTTCCATTTTCCTATCCTATCATTACAGCGTCGGCTGCTGGGGATGAGAGTGCGGTGAGAAATCTTCTTGAAGATGTAAATGTAAATCCAGGAATGCTTGGAAATACGGCGATTGTTCGAGCATTACGTGGCTCTCATACAAGAGTAGCTTTATTGTTATTAAGTGATCCTAGAGTTAAACCAGGACAGAACAATCAAATTGTATTACGTACTGCTGTAGATATGGGGGATTTTGATGCTGTACAATTATTAGTGAGTTTACCTGGGGTTAAGGTTTCTGCTTATGGTTACAATGCTATATTAAAAGCCACTCAACATGGGTATAAACAAGTTGTCGACTTGCTGTTAGAGCATGTAGGTTTGCAAAAAAGTCCATATTTAGCAAGTTGTTTAAATAAAGGGATGATGAATATATTAGAAAATGTTAACTCAAATCATACATTTTTATTGGCAAGTTCATTAAGTCGTGATGGCAATGCTTCCATTTCTGAACAAGCTGCAGATGGAATATCAAAAAATACCTTAAGTCATACTCTAGGATCTACTTATGGGATATAGTGCATTAAATTTCAAATGATCGGAAGAAATAATCTATAGTACCAAATGAATTTTTAAATTTATTAAGGTTTTTTGGGGGGGGGGAGATTACCTCAACCTTATTAAAGTCTAATGAGACGGATATAGAGAGTTAATGATATCAAGTTGTCTGTGAGTCAAGTTGTTATTTACAGTTGTAGCTTGATGACTCTGATAGAATTATATCAAGATCTATTTGGAACTTTGCTGCAGTACATTATAATTTTTTACTATAATGTCTTTAAAGCTTTGGTCTATACCGCTCCATGTGACAATATCTACGCTAAATGGCAAGTTAGAATCAGAGAAAGAACTTTTTTCTTTCAACTTTAGTGGCATTTGAGAGTCTTGTACTGCAAGATCTAGGTCGGAAAATTTTTTTATGTTTTTTCCATGTACTCTGGAGCCAAAGGCCCAAATTTCATGATTTGGAACTTGTTTTTTTAGTATATCGAGAACATAACAAAGGTGCTGGTCATTTATGTGCATATTTTTAAGACGCCAATTCTAATTGTTTAATAAAAAAATCCACTTCCTTTATAAAGTTAGGTAATTCTTGATAAATTTGTTTGGATTTGCTTTCTTCATAGGCATGAGATGTGATATTTCGCATTTCACGAAATTGGAACCATGCTTCAGGCGCTTCAATTAAACCAACTTTTGCTGCTTGTCGTATTAAATCTTTGAATGGCAGTTGCGATATCTTAGTTGCTGAATCAAAATCTGTTAATCTACGTCTTATTAATTTAATACTTAGCTCGTATGTAAACTCAAAAGCTTGAATTGCAGCACTTCTTAAGTGCATATTTAATTGTTTGTCTACTTGGTTTTCAGGAGCATTACAATATTTTAAGCTTGATCTTAATTGTTGTGAAGCTTTCTTAATCATTGTTAAATCTAACATAAGATTAATTCCCAAAATATAATTACATTTGATATCTTAGTAGTTAGTGTTGCAAAATCCCAACCGTGTGAGCTATAAAACTAAATGTTCATAAAGTAGAACTTAATGGCCAAGAAAAAGGACAGGGGTTTGCCCAAATCATTTAAGTAAAAGTATACTATGCCTATTTGAAGGAAAGAGCCAATATGCTTGTTGATTCACATTGCCATTTACACATGATTGATTATGCCAAGCTTGGAAAGAGCTTTGAGCAAGTAATGGATGAATGTTCTGATTTAGAAAAGCTTTTATGTGTATCTACAACCCCCCAAGATTTTCAAAAAATGTTTGATTTTACACAAGCTTATTCTCATAAAATCTCTCTTTCTGCTGGGCTTCATCCATCAGAGGTTGCACCAGAAGGTTGGCAAGACTTAATTAGTAAAAGTTTAGATTCTTCTAGGGTAGTTGCTGTTGGTGAGACTGGATTAGACTTTCACTATGACTCAGTAGATAAAGTAGAGCAAAAGGAGAGGTTTGCTTGGCAGATTAATAAATCTAAAGAAGTTAACTTGCCATTGATAATACATACCAGGGAAGCTAAAGAAGATACTATAGATATTATGATTGACAGTGGTCGCTATGATGTAACCGGGGTAATGCATTGTTTTACTGAAGATCTTGATATGGCAAAAAAGTGTCTTGATTTAGGTTTTTATATTTCAATTTCAGGAATTGTAACTTTTAAAAACGCAGATCAGATCCGCCAGGTGGCAAAAAATATACCGCTAGATATGCTTCTTGTTGAAACCGACTCGCCATATTTATCCCCTGCTCCAAATCGAGGTAAGACGAACATACCTGCATATGTTAACCATACAGCTCAATTCGTTGCAGATTTGCGAGGTATTCATCTAGATGAATTGGCTGAGCAGACAACCCATAATTTTTATAACCTATTTAGAAAATGTAAGTAGGTCTAGCAGCAATATCTAGAGATCTTTATATATGCTAAAATCCTGATTCTCCTAACTCATAACAAAGAGAAGCATGAATATTTTAGCCTTAGTTGGACAGATTAAAGACGGACTTAGTTATTTTTTAGTGATCCCACTGGTGTTTATAGTTGGTCTATTTTTTTCTATATCGCTTAACTGGTTGCAGTTAAAACATTTTAAGACTGCATTCAATTGTATTTTGAATCACAATACAAAGAGTCAATCTTCAGGTTTTTCTAGTTTTGCTGCATTATCTGCTGTTCTTGGCGGTAATTTAGGAACAGGAAACATCGCAGGTGTTGCTGTAGCATTATCTGTTGGTGGCCCAGGCGCATTATTTTGGATGTGGTTGATGGCGATTTTGGGGTCGGTCATCAAATTTGTAGGGGCATATTTAGGAGTTATTTATCGCCGAGAGACAAATATACCTGGGGCAAACTTCATCGGGGGGCCAATGTACTACCTTGAGGATGGCCTTAATCTGAAATTTTTGGCTAAAGTTTATGCTTGGTGCATGATTATTTCAGCGTTTTTAGTCGGAAATTTAGTACAAATTAATTCCCTATCCCTGCCTCTTGAAATTTTACCACTGAATATACCACCATTAGGTTTTGGGGTAATGGTGGCATTGCTTGTTGGTTGGATTATATTCAGTAAGGCCAAGGTGTTCATACGTTTTGTTACAATGGTTGTTCCTTTTATGGCTGTTGTTTACTTGGGTGCTTGTACATATATCTTATTAGTAAATTATAGTGAACTACCCAAGGCTATATATCTAATTATTACTAGTGCTTTTGATGTTAAATCAATTTTATCGGGTGGGGCAGCTTATACAGTAGCCCAAGCGGTAAAGTCTGGATTTGATCGAGGATTATTCGCAACAGATGCTGGAGTAGGCTTAGCAGCAATTTTACATAGTGAAGTTGAGATTGATAGAGCTAAACTAAAAGAAGGAGCGTTGTTGCAAGGTCTTGTTAGTATTATTGCACCAATAATAGTTCTGTTTATTTGTACAGTAACTGGGCTTGTGCTAATTGTGACTGGAGCCTGGAGTGATCCTTGTCTACAAAGTACAAATTTATGTATAAAAGCATTCAATCTAGGCATTAAGGATGGTGTTGGCAGTATTTTAGTTACAGTGACCCTCATCTTATTTGCAGTTACTACAATTCTTACGTGGCTACACTGTGCTCGCAGAGCTATTGATTATTTGGTTGGAAGTAGCAGTAAAAAATGGGCAGTGGTTATGCAAGTGTTGTTTTTACTTGTTATTCCATTGGGAACAGTAGCTAATGTTCAATTTTCTTGGATTATGGCAGATATTTTTCTTAACCTGTTATTAGTGATAAACCTTTATGGCTTGTTTAGGTTGTTTTCTCGGCATAAAGAAGAGATTAAAGAAATGGTGATTAAGCTTTAGAGTATATTATCAAATTAAATCTTGCGGGCAACTTAATTCTAATTTTAGTTCCACAAAAAAATAAATAAAAAAAATGCATATTTTATTTCATGCTTTTATGTTCCTTTGTTATACTTAACATAACTTGACTTTTTATGTTTATTTTAGGTTTGAGCTGTGAGTGTTTCAGGATTCGTTTCAAAATTTATTCGTGGTATTACTAGTAATGAAGTTCTATGGCAGCATGAGGTCGAGGATTTTGAAAGGTTATTTCCAGAAATTTATAGAGATCTCTCTTTACCAGAGAGTTTAGATTATAGAGATAAATACGATAAGCTATATCCTAAAGTATATGAGCTGCAAGCCCGAAACTATAATTATTTGCTTGAGCATAAAATTACCAATGACTTAGGTGATCCTCTTGATGTCTACACAGAGATTATTGAGCTAAAAGGTTGCTTTGCAAGTGCGACTATTGTTCGAAGAAGGGCTTTATTGAGTAGATGGAACAGTTTAATAGCTCTTAGGCAAATTAATCGTCGAGAACTTGTCTCAATCAAGGGGCTTACTGAGATACCAATAAAAATCTTGAATCTTTTAGCAAGATTTAGTGATCTTCGTCGCTTAGAGTTTGAATATTGTGCTTTTGAGCATCTTCCTGACCAAGTAAGTAGACTTGTGCAATTGCAGGATTTGATTATAAAAAATACTTGTCTGAATAGCCTTCCAGTTGCGGTGTGTGCACTTACAGGCTTAAATAGGTTGGAGCTTTCTGATAATAATCTAAGTAGTATTCCAAAATCATTAGTTTGTTTAAGGCAGCTTAGATTTTTGTCTTTAAAAGGCAATAAGATTAAAGTGTTGCCATCGGATGCTAATCTAATGAGCTTTTTGAGTAATTTAGGCCTTACTCAGGAAAATCTTTTAGATGAGCAACTTGGAACTAGTTTAGAACAAGACCCATCAACCTGGCCATCCTATTGGTCTATGCGTTTGAACAGTGATGAGCAGAAGATAATTTCTGGTTAAAGTGCTTCAAATTCAAAAGATATTCATGTAAGCTGACTAAGGATTAGGTCTAATTAAGTTTGTTTTATGAATAATGATTATCTAGATTTTGAGCAACCTATAGCAGAGCTAGAAGCTAAAATTATCGAGCTTAAGCTTTTAGGTACTGATAATGAAGAGATTAATATTGCGGAAGAAATATCTCGACTAGAGATTAAAAATAAAGAAATAACTAAATCGATATTTAAATCTTTATCAGCTTGGCAAATAGTGCAATTAGCACGACATCCAAAAAGACCATATTCACTAGATTATATTGAGAGAGTCTTTACTGACTTTCAAGAGTTGCATGGCGATAGAGCCTTTGCTGATGATAAAGCTATGGTTGCTGGATTAGCTAGGCTAGATGGTACTCCAGTAATGATTTTAGGTCAGCAAAAAGGTCGAGATACAAAAGAGAAAGTTTTAAGAAATTTTGGAATGCCACATCCTGAGGGCTATAGAAAAGCTAAACGATTGATAGAGCTTGCAGAGCGTTTTAATTTACCAATTATATGTCTCATTGATACCCCTGGAGCATATCCTGGAATCGGAGCAGAAGAACGTGGACAGAGTGAGGCCATTGCGCAAAACTTGCTAGTTATGTCGAAATGCTCAGTACCTATTATTTGTGTGATAATTGGTGAAGGTTGCTCTGGTGGAGCACTAGGTATTGGAGTAGGTGATAGGATGTTGATAATGGAGTATGCATATTTTGCAACTATATCACCAGAAGGTTGTGCTGCTATTCTATGGAAAGGTGCAGATAAAGCATCTGAAGCTGCAGAAATCATGGGAATAACAGCAAAAAAATTACGCGAATTAGACTTAGTTGATGAAATTATCCCTGAGCCTTTAGGTGGAGCACATAGAGATATCAACTTTTCCGCCGCAAATCTTAAAGAGCGGTTAATAGATAATCTAAGAGAATTAAAAGCACTTTCAAAAAAAGAATTACTAGATGCTAGATATGAAAAAATAGTTAAAGTGGGTAGAAGCTAATCGTAGCTCATTAATAGCAATGCTAGATAAATTTTTCAAGAATATTCAAAAGCTAAAGGTATCAACCCCTGTCTATGTAGGGTTTAGTGGAGGCATCGACTCTACAGTACTATTATATCTTTTAAAGAAATACTTTGTTTCACATACAATTATAGCTATTCACTGTAATCATGGTATAAGCAAATTTGCAGATAGCTGGCAACAGCATTGCAGTGATGTTGCCAGGGAGCTTAACGTTGAAATTATTAGTGTTGGCCTTAATTTAGATGAAAATCTTAGTGTTGAGTTGCAGGCGCGTGAACTTAGAAGAGAATGTTTTGTTAAATATATTCCCTCGGGATCTAGTTTATTTTTGGCTCATCACTTGAATGACCAGATTGAAACAGTATTATATCGTCTAATAAGAGGTACTGGAATAGATGGTGCAGCAGGCATTAAAGAACATACTCAACTCAAAGGTATAAATATTTACCGGCCACTATTAAATCTCAGAAAAGAAGAGTTAACAACTTTTGCACAAGAAAAAAAGCTTAAGTGGATTGAAGACCCATCAAATCAAGAACAAACGATAGACAGAAATTATATTAGAGGAACCTTGATTCCATCTATAATAAAAAGATGGCCGAGTGCTATAGAAAATATCAATAGGTTTGCAACCATTTGTAATCAAACTGCATCAGAAAAAGCATCTGATATAAAAAAGTTTTTAGATAACAATTTTGATTTTACAGGTAACATACTTTCTATATCTCCTTGCTTGCTAAGTTCAACAGAGAATCATCAGTGTGAAATTCTAAGGCAAATCATCTCGTACTTAGGAGCGAAACCTTTAAATTATCAGCAAATGTTGGTTGTACTTAAAGATGTTGTCTTGTCCGGTGTAGATGCTATGCCGATTTTCATAAATAGTGAAATTGTTATTCGACGTTACCAAAATAATTTATATTTCTATTTAAAGATTCAATATGAAAGAGCTGTAATTTTTCCTGAGTATAGAAAAAGTCTTATTATTAATGAGGAATGTATAATTAGCTCTTCACATAGCCTGGTGGTTAGCTGTTCAACTGGTCTCGGTGTTGATTTGATTTTGAGTCATGGTAACTGGGGGCGTACAGGGAAAAAAGTATTTCAAAATTTAAAAATTCCTCCTTGGCAGAGAGGTTCTTTTTTGTTGTTACATAATAAAAGTAGTTTAATAGCAATTTTAGGTCTATGGGTGCGACCTAAAACAGGTTTTAACATTATATATAGCCCATTAAATTGAGTGCAGGGAGTATATTTGTTAAATTACTCGATAGTGAGTAAAAACCATAATCTAAAGAGTTTGATTTATGACTAAGTATGTTTTTGTTACTGGTGGCGTAGCATCAGGAATTGGTAAGGGAATAGTTGCAGCTTCATTAGGAGCTCTTCTTGAGTCTAGAAAAATTAAGATTACCGTTATAAAGTTGGACCCATATATTAATGTGGATCCTGGGACAATGAGTCCTTTTCAGCATGGCGAAGTTTTTGTGACGAGAGACGGTGCTGAAACTGATCTTGACTTGGGACATTACGAAAGATTTATTAAAACTAAAATGTCCAGATATAACAGTGTGACTACTGGCCAGGTTTATCAAAATGTAATTGCTAAGGAGCGCCGAGGTGATTATCTTGGTGCAACAGTGCAAGTAATTCCTCATGTAACAGATGAGATTATAAATTGTATTCATCGTGGTGCTGTAGATTCTGAAATAGCTATTGTAGAAATAGGTGGTACTGTAGGAGATATAGAGTCTTTACCATATATTGAATCCATACGGCAAATGGGGTTTGAGCACGGTAAAGAAAATGTCATGTTCATACATCTGACTTTAGTGCCATACATTGCCACTTCTGGAGAAGTGAAAACAAAGCCAACACAGCATTCAGTAAAGGAACTAAGATCTATTGGGATCCAACCAGATGTATTAGTGTGTCGCTCCGAAAATGGTATTAGTGATAGTGATAGAAGAAAGATTGCGTTGTTTACCAATGTTAAAGAGAACGCTGTAATATCTTGTCAGGACATGAGTAGTATTTATTGTATACCTCAAGCTCTTGGTGATGAAGGACTTGATAATATAGTTATAGATAATTTAAATTTAAGTAATGTTGCTCCAAGAGATTTATCCGATTGGCAACAAGTTATAAATAACATGCGAGTTCAATCAGGAACTGTACTTATTGCTATGGTAGGTAAATATATAGAACTATCCGATGCGTATAAATCTTTAAACGAAGCTTTAATACATGCTGGGATCCATAGTGATGTAAATGTTGAAATCAAATATGTTGATTCAGAATTTGTTGAAGAAGGGAATGTAGAAAAGGAACTAGCAGGAGTCGATGCAATTTTAGTACCAGGAGGCTTTGGTTCTCGAGGTATTGAGGGGATGCTTGTGGCTATTAAATATGCTAGAGAAAACAAAATACCATTTTTAGGTATTTGCTTAGGCATGCAATTGGCTGTTATTGAATATGCAAGAAATTGTGTTGGCTTAGATGGTGCCAATAGTAAAGAATTTGATAATGAGACAAAACATCCTATTATAGCGTTTGCTACTGAATGGTTAGAAAAAGGCGGGAATATTGCTACCAGAATAGAGAATACCAATTTAGGTGGCACAATGCGTAAAGGCACACAAATTACTAATGTTGTTCCAGGTACATTACTTCATAAAGTGTATGATAATAATGAGATATCGGAACGGCATCGACATCGATATGAAGTTAATGGAAATTATACTGATAAATTATTTAAAGATGATTTAATCATATCTGGTCGATCAATGGATAATAAGTTGATTGAAGCAATTGAATTATCTGGTCATCCTTGGTACATCGGATGTCAGTTTCATCCTGAATTTGAGTCAGATCCAAGGAGTTCGCACCCATTATTTAAGAGTTTTATTCTTCATGCAATAGCTCATAAAAAAACTAATAGTGGTTCTGAAAATATTATTGAGGAGTTTAGTTAATGAAAGTATGTAATTTTGAAGTTGGGAATGATAAAAAACTATTCCTTATGGCAGGTCCTTGTGTTATTGAAAGTGAATCTTTATGTCTGGAAGTTGCTGGCCACTTAAAAGAAATAACAGAAAAACTCGGTATTAACTATGTATTTAAGGCATCGTTTGATAAAGCGAATAGAACTTCGCATAATTCATTTAGAGGCCCGGGTGTAGAAAAAGGCCTGAAAATTTTAGAGTCTATAAAAAATGGAGTAGGTGTGCCTGTAGTCACAGATGTGCATGAAGACACTCCAATTGATGAAGTTGCCTCTGTAGTCGATATATTGCAAACACCAGCATTTTTATGCCGGCAGACAAATTTTATTCAGCGAGTAGCTAAAACGAAGTTACCAATTAATATTAAAAAAGGCCAATTTTTATCACCCAATGAAATGGTTCATGTAATTAACAAAGCGAAAGCTGTTGGGAATGATAGAGTTTTCGCGTGTGAGCGAGGGTTTTCTTTTGGTTATAACAACCTGATTGTTGATATGCGATCATTAGAAATAATGAAAGAAAATATGACACCAGTAGTATTTGATGCAACACATTCGGTTCAGCTGCCTGGTGGCGCAAATGGTGCAACTGGTGGTCAGCGAGAATTTATTCCTGTTCTTGCTAGGGCTGCAATTGCGGTTGGTATTGCAGGGTTGTTTATGGAAACACATCCTGACCCAGATAAAGCTATGAGCGATGGGCCAAACTCTGTACCTTTGGCTAATATGGAAGCTTTATTAGAGAGACTTTTAGAAATAGATGCTGTTATCAAAAAGTAATGATGAATAGTTATATAAATAATAAAAATAAATCAGGAGATTGATAATGAAAGAATCTTGGAGTAGCCAGTTTGGCTTTGCACTAGCAGCTATAGGCTCTGCCGTTGGTTTAGCAAATATTCTTAGATTCCCTTATTTGGTTGGTAATTATGGTGGTGGAGCCTTTATCGCTATTTATCTAATCAGCCTTTTTGTAGTTTCTGTACCAACATTTATATGTGAAGTTGCTATTGGGCAACGAACTCAAGAAGGGCCACAAGGTGCTTTTGCGCAACTTGGAAAGAATACACCGTTAAAAAAACTAGGAATTTGGCAGGTTATTACTGCGTTTATAGTTAGTAGTTTTTATGCCGTGTTAGCTGGATGGATTTTAGGGTATTTTATTGAAGCTATCTCTGGTAGCTTAATGTCACTTAGCAATATAGAAGATGCACGTATACATTATAATTCATTACTATCTTCGGTTTCTTGGACCTTAGGTTTTCATGCTTTGTTTGTTGCAATATGCTTGTTAATCTTATTCCAAGGTTTAAGGGATGGGCTCGAAAAATTTAATAAAATTTTCACACCATTACTCTTCGTTGTACTGATAGTTATATTGATCATTAGTCTACAAATGCCAAAAGCAAAAGAAGCTATGATATTTTTGTTTAATCCAGACTGGAATGCTCTATCAATGGAAGTGTTTTTAATTGCTTTAGGGCAATCATTTTTCACTTTGAGTGCAGGGCAGGGGACTATGATAACTTATGGTAGTTATTTATCAAAAAAGCATAAGATAGCTAAGGGCTTAAGCTCAATAGTATTATCAGATACATTAGTATCTATTTTGTCAGCAATAATAGTGTTTAGCATCGTGATATCTGCAGATATGGAAACTACTGGTGATTTAGGGTTGCTATTTAAAACCCTTCCGGTGGTTTTTGCAAATGCCGGTGGGTTTGGGACTGTTCTTTCAATTTCGTTTTTCTCATTAGTTTTCCTTGCTGCAATTACCTCAGAGATATCAGCTATTGAGCCAGTAATTTTATTTTTACGTAACAAGCTCAATTACTCAAGGCAAAAAGCGGCAGTTATTAGTTGTGGAATGATCTATTTGGCAGGCTTGCCATGTGCATTGTCGACTAATGTACTCAAAGATATTGTTCTGGGGGGCAAGGACCTTATGGGTATAATAGATTATGTAGCAACAGCGATATTGATCCCCATAGGAGGATTATTAAGTGTATTGCTGGTTGGCTGGTGCTGGAAGCCAAAAAATATTTTGGAGAATATGCCTAATAGATTAAATATCGCTATGAAATTTTTAATTAAATTTCTAATACCAGTATTTATTTTATTTGTTGCAATAAGTGAATTTAGTTGAATTGGAATGAAAAAAAAACTAATTTTGAGTTTGATATTATTTCTTAGTATGTATGTATTCGATGTTGTGGCTGATAATAAGCGAATTATTATTAGAAAGAGTCAAAGAACATTGCATATTTATGACGAAGGCAATTTAATACGTAAATATAATATTGCTTTAGGGGCTAAACCAGTTGGACACAAAAAGAAAGAAGGAGATAGCCGAACTCCTGAAGGTGTTTACTCTGTCATATGGAAAAATAGAAACAGTAAATTTAATAAGTCACTTATGATTTCATATCCAAATAAAATTGATGTGGAAAGAGCTTCAAGTAAAGGTGTATCTCCAGGTGGTAACATAGCTATACACGGCATTGGAGAAAGCAGAAGTTTTTCTGGATTATTCCAAAATTCACATTGGCACAAGAATTGGACTAAGGGTTGCATTGCTGTGACGGATAGACAAATAAATGAAATATATAAAATTATCAAGGTAGGTACTATTGTTGATATAAGGCCTTAGCCTAAAGGAAAAAAGGGAGTTATTAAGATATGAAAATTAAAAATTTACATGCAAGAGAGATATTTGATTCTAGAGGGTGGCCAACGATAGAAGTTGAGATTACTTTAAGCTCAGGGAAAAAAGGTTTAGGAATGGTTCCCTCAGGTGCATCAACTGGTGTGAAAGAAGCTTTAGAGTTACGTGATGGAGGGACTCGCTTTCTTGGAAAAGGTGTTTTACGAGCTGTAGAAAATGTTAATGATAAAATTGCTAAACTTGTAGTTAATATGGATTTTGCTAATCAAGAAGAATTAGATATTGCTTTAATAAAATTAGATGGTACAGAAAACAAGGCCAACCTTGGAGCTAATGCCATACTTGCAGTATCTTTGGCTTTTGCAAAAGCATGTGCAAATAATAATGAACAAGAATTATACCATTATCTTCAGGAGCAATATGGAAGCCCAGATCAAAATGATTGCTTTTTACCTATGCCAATGTTGAATTTTATTAATGGTGGTGCACATGCAGACAATAGTGTTGATATTCAAGAGTTTATGCTTGTACCAACAGGAGCAACATCATTAAGAGCTGCCTTACAAAATAGTGCGGTAGTTTTTCATACTTTAAAGAAAATTTTAAAAGATAGAAAATTACAAACAGCAGTAGGCGATGAGGGTGGCTTTGCTCCTGATTTAGATTCGAATGTAGACGCAATAAAATTATTGTGTGAGGCGGTTGAACTTGCAGGTTTTAAAACTGGAGTTGATTTCTTTATTGCTCTAGATGTAGCATCGTCAGAGCTTTATTCTGATGGTGAATATCATTTGAAATCAGAAAATAGAAGTTTTACTAGTAGTGAGTTTGCTCATTATCTATCTGATTTAGCTGATAAATTTCCTATTATTTCTATAGAAGATGGAATGGCAGAAGATGATTTCTCTGGTTGGAAAATACTAACACAACTTTGTGGGCATAAAATCCAATTGGTTGGTGATGATCTTATGGTCACCAATCCTAAAATATTAGAAGATTGTATTAATAAAGGCTTAGCAAACTCTATACTAATTAAAGTAAATCAAATTGGAACACTAACAGAAACAGTTAAAGCTGTACAAATGGCGCAAGAATTTGACTATGCAACTATAATATCACATAGGTCTGGTGAAACAGAAGATACATTTATTGCAGATCTTGCTGTTGGATTATCTGCTAAACAGATTAAAACAGGATCTCTAAGTAGGTCTGATAGAGTTGCAAAATACAATAGGCTGTTAAGAATTGAGGATACTAATATCAATGCTAAATTTTCAGGGAAAGAAGTATTTAGTCGATACCTTAAAGAAAACTAGTTCTTCATATTTAGTTTTTATAGCGAGTATTAGTTTTTTAATTTTGTATCTCTTATGGCAGTTGCTTTTGGGTGATGGAGGCTATGTTGATAGTCTTGCTCTGCAGCGACTATTGGTATCACAAAAGCAAGAAGTCGTTGAATTTACTAAACGCAATAGGGATATTCAACAGCGTATTGAGGTTCTGAAGAGTGATAGTAAGGCGGTAGAAGGGCAGGCTCGGCATGAGCTTGGCTTAATAAAGCCAAGTGAGACATTTTACCAAGTAGTAGTAGCTGTATATGACAATTAAGTTTATTAACTTTAATTGGGAAGATAACTTGCGAGTATAATGCTTGTATGAAATAATTAACATAACAGACTAAAATAGATAGAGATTTTATGCATATTTTGTTAAGTAACGATGATGGAGTTTATTCTCCAGGAATTAGAATATTATACGATTACCTATCTCGTTATCATAAAGTGAGTATGATTGCTCCAGATAGAGATCTTAGCGCAGCAAGTAATTCTTTAACGGTGAATAGACCAATTCGTATACAAGAAATTGAAAATGGATTTATCTCTGTTGAGGGGACACCAACAGATTGTGTGCATTTAGCATTGTCTGAATTAATGAAAGATTCAAAGCCAGATCTAGTTATTGCAGGTATAAATGCAGGATCGAACTTAGGTGATGATGTATTCTATTCTGGAACAGTTGCAGCGGCAACTGAAGGGTATTTTTTTGGAGTGCCCTCGATAGCAATTTCACAATCCGGACCTCCTAAAGAAGATACTCTTGTTAGAACCGCAGATTATTTCACGAAATTTTTAGGTGATAATTTAGATAATATTCTTGAGCAGGACACGATCTTGAACATTAATTTCCCTAGTGGGGACATAAAAGGTATTGATGTTACTAGGTTAGGTGCTAGGCATAGAATATCAAAGATGATAAAAGAAAATGATCCTCGAGGGAAAGAGATTTATTGGGTTGGACCAGTAAGCCCAGAAAATGATGCTGGCCCGGGAACAGATTTTTATTCAATAAATCAATCTAACGTATCAGTAACACCACTACAAATGGATTTAACTAGATATAATGCACTTGATGATATTGCCAAGTGGGTAGTGAAAAAATAGTTGGTAGGTGAAAATGTTAACTAAAATGTACGATAAAATGTTATCTTGGGCTCGGGATCCAAGGGCAGTTAGATATCTTGCAATGATAAGTTTTGCTGAGTCCTCTTTTTTCCCAATACCTCCTGATGTGATGTTAGCACCAATGTCCATGGCGCGACCAAAAAATGCATACTATTATGCTTTTATAACTACAGTGAGTTCTGTGTGTGGAGGAATATTAGGGTATTTAATTGGCTATATGCTCTATGAGCCAGTTGTTATACCTTTATTTAATTACCTTGGTCTTATAGATAAATTGCCAGTAGTTGAACGTTTATTTAATTCATATGGAGGTTTAGCAATACTGATTGCAGGTTTTGCAACACCAATTCCATTTAAGTTAATAACCATTAGTACTGGAGCGTTTGGAGTTAATTTCTACCTTTTTGTTTTATTATCCTGTATATCAAGAGGAATGCGCTTTTTTCTTGTATCGTTAGCTATGTGTTTTGGTGGTGAAAAAATGGAGAGATGGTTCAGGAAAAATATAAATATTGTTATATTATCAGCATTATCTACTTTTGCTATAGGATATTTGGTTATTAGTTGATGACAAGGAATGTGAATGCGCAATGAGATAGCATTTGTTTTTTTATTTTTAAGCTCATGTGCTATTGGGCCATCAAATTATTCTAACGCCTCAACAAAAGTCTCAAATTTAAGTGAAAATTACTCTAAAGTGCGGCATGGATATCATACAGTGGTTCGTGGTGATACTTTAAATAGGATTGCAAAAAAATATAATACTAGTATCTACAAAATCACTAAAGAAAACAATATTTCAAGTGTTAGCACTATTTATCCAGGACAACAGTTAAAATTAAATGATTTTGAGATTGATAAAGTTAAAGTTGTCAAAACTGTTAATTTAAATAAAGAGAATACTAAAAGACAAGATAACATTACTAAAAAAACATCTACTATAAGCATGATACAAACAAAACAAAAATCAAAAACTCCAGTTCCAATACCTGAAAAACGTAATCATCCTAAGAGAACTTCACAGTTGGCAACGACCTTAGCTTGGAAGTGGCCAGCCAAAGGTAGGATTATTCGTAGCTTTAATTCTGAATTAACTCAAGGAAAAGGAGTACATATTCAAGGGAAGCATAAATCATCTGTGGTAGCTATTGGTGATGGTACAGTTGTATATAGTGGAGATGCACTAAAAGGGTATGGGAATTTAATTATCATCAAACATAAGAATAATTACCTGTCGGCCTACGCACATAATCATGTAAATGTTGTCAAAGAAGGTGAGGGTGTTCGAGCTGGGCAGCATATTGCTGACATGGGTAGATATTACGATGAAAGCGTGCTGTTACACTTCGAGCTTAGAAAAGATGGCAAGCCTGTAGATCCACAGAGATTTATCAGTCCTTAAAAAAATTATAAGGCTAACACTGATGAGCATACAAGATGAATCAATTTTTAATACCGTTGAAAATAATTGTGATAATAAGAAATCATCGTCAGATGAGGCAAGTAGCCTTTCTCTATACATAGATGATTTACAAAAAGAAACATTACTAAACCCCAAAGAGGAGCAGGAAATTGCTCAAAAAATATGCCAAGGTGATGAGCTTGCGCGTGTCACAATGATTCAAAAAAATCTACGTTTAGTCGTTAAAATAGCTAAAAGCTATATGAATAGAGGTGTAGATTTAGAAGATTTAATTGAGGATGGTAATATAGGGCTTATGCGAGCTGTTGATAAATTTATTCCAGATTATGGCTATAGATTCTCAACATATGCAACGTGGTGGATCTGCCAAGCTATTGAAAAATCAATTATGAATAATGCACGTTCGGTAAGATTGCCAGTACATGTTCTAAAGAAAGTATCAAAATGTAATCGTGCAATCAAATCTCTTAGACAAGATGGAAAAATTAAAATAAAAACACAAGATATTGAAAATGAAGTTGGTTTCAGTATGGATGAAATAGAAAAATTACTAATGTTTAATGAAAGGGCAATTTCAATAGATGACATTAATGTAAGTACAGATAATAATTATGGAGATCACTTATCTGAAAAGATAGATATTAATAAAATAGTTTATGAAGAACAAATTCAAAAAATGTTAATAAAATGGATACATAAACTTCCAAACACACAAAAAAAGGTAATAACGTATTATTATGGTTTGGATGGGACACAACCAAGAACTTTGGTTGAAATAGCTGAAGTTTTAGGAACAACTAGAGATCGTGTTCGTAAATATCAAAAAATGGCTCTTCGCAGTTTGCGCGGTTTGTGCTATTCCAGTGGCATCTTAAATTCTGGCTATAGTACTTATCATTAGAGTAACTACAAATTTACGCATATTATTTGATTTTCATTGTCTAAAGTATAGTAATTGTTACCTTTAGGTGTTGCTATGCCAATAGATTCGGAGCTTATAGTTGAAAAACATGGAAAAAAATATATTGTAGTAAACCCAAACATGACCGAAATGTCAGCATTTTGTATGGAGGGGACAAAGCCTGGTCAATGGAAAGTTGAACTTGATATACCACAGTATGAAGGTAATGCTAGTCGACCTGGAAAATATGAAGCACCATCTGTTTATCATGCACTTTGGGCACAATTTGCAGCAATGCGTTTAGCTGAGCTTCAAGAGGAAGAAAAAGCTACAGGAGCTAAAAAATTAGAAATAGCTTTGAAGATGGAAATGTTTAAAGATTTTTTATCAGATTTACTCACAGTACCAAAAGATGGCTCACCATTAACATATATAGAAGTTAGTAAGTTGTTGGAGGGGCAGTGCAAGAAACAATTAGATTTTCATATGGAAATGAATAGATTTAATTCCCCAGAGATATTCAGGAATATTGTTGGTAAAGTCTATATAGATCTTTTCAATACTAATGAATCATTACAAGATATTGCCAATGAAATTTATCAAGGTAAGATCCATGTTTTTATTGAATCAAGCCATGATGGGCAGCCATATGCTTCAAATTATATTGATACAATGATTCAGCAACTTGCTAGTGAAAATAAAGACTGTGAAGTAAGTTTGGAATTTTTAAATGATACCGATATGTTGTTAATGGAAGCACAAGAAAGGATGCTTGATAGTGAGCATATAGGGAGTGATTTATTAACTGGTGAAGCAGTAGCTGCTCAAATGAAGAGATTCCAAAGGTTAAAAGAGCAAACTAATACATCTAGAGTTCAAGCAAGACAATCTTCTGCACAGGCAGTAACCAGAGAAGATGAAGTTAATGAGAAGCTTAAGGCTTTGAAAAAATTATTAGAATCTAGAGATTCTGGTGATGTTTCTACAGGTAACGAAGCAGAGAGGAAAGAACGAATTAAACAGGGATTAGAGGCACTGCAAGCAAGGTTGAAAAGTAAATCTGAGCCTAGTGAGCCATTAACTCAGGATAGGAAAGAACGAGCGCAACAAAAATTAGAAGCATTGCAAGCAAGATTGAAAAATAAAGCTGAGCCTAGTGATGGAGATAGGAGAGAAAGAGTCCAACAAGAGTTAGAAGCACTGCAAGCAAAGTTAAAAAATAAAGCTGAATCTAGTGAAGCGTCATTAAGTGAAGATAGGTCAGAACGAGTCAATCAAGAACTAAGTGCTTTACAAGCAAGATTGCAAGGAGATCTTGCTAAGGATTCTATAAGTGTTGGGTTGCGCGATTCAGCAATTTCAACAAGAAGGCGTCGTGGTGAAGTAGGTTCCTCAGAACGAATAAAAGTAGTTAAAGATGAAGCAGAACATGATATTACTGCTTCAGAAGCAGGAACTTATGTCTTAGGCGGACAACAATCTGCTCCAGGATATACTCATGATTTTAATAGCTTTACTACACATATTCCTAAAAGCCATGGCATGAATCAACCTAAAGTAGATAATTTATATGCTACTACTGGAAATGTAAATATAAGGAAATGGAATGATGTTAAGATGAGTACACAATCTCATATTACTGAGACGATTGATAATATTAGTAATGGAGATTTAGAAAGCAAAAATAGCCTTATTTATGCAGTTAATAAGGATATTGATAAGACTAGAGATTTCTATGCTGCACTAGAGGTAACTTCCAGCGATAACGCACTTATAGTTAAAGGGAAAAATGTCAACGAAGCTAATGGAAGTGAATTTGAATTGCTGGTGGAATATGACACAAGAACTAATGAAATTACACAGCAAATATCAGGAAACTATGAACCATCAGACAATGAAATTTTTCTTGCAATACAAATGCAAAAACAGATAGCTATGACAACTAAGAACAAAGAATTTGTGATCGATGGAAAAGTTGAAGCAAGCACAATAATGAAATGTGTACAAATGGCCAATGCAATAGGGTTGGAACCAAAACTTGATGTTAATGCAAGATTAGTTGTATTGACTGATCTTGAAAAAAATGGAGTACAAGAAAAAGACATGCAATCAGAATTAGATAAATTTATGAATGACAAGGGTTTATACCAGGATGATCAAAGGATTCTGGATTTAAAGCTAGAGGATAGTATTTCCATAGCTAAGCGACATAGAGCTAATCGATCCTAGAAAGTTTTGCCTCAAGTGAACTCCTCGCAGCAAAGCACAGTCTTCCAATCATACATTCTAATCTGTCTCTTCTTTTTTGATCATTTACATTAATAGGACTAGTTTTTAATAGCTTACATTTTGTTTACGATCTAACTGCCAAAGTTAAGTTTAAAAACTTATCAAGGTAAATGATGTTAGTCGTGTAGTTGACATTTTTAGTTGAGCAAGGTATTTTACACATTGAAAAGAAGCAACCAATATCCATCGGACTTTCTGTCTCTTATACATGAGTAATTACAACGAATTTTAATCATGGTAATTGGAATAATAATCTAAATAATAACAATAATAATTTGGAGAACTGCATGAAAATTAATGTCCTTGATGTTATAAATATCAAAGGCTATAGTCTAAGGGAAATTAGTGCGATTGCGGAATCAGCTGAAGAAAGTTCATTTTCAAAGAAGCAATCTCATGCTGGCGCGCATGCAGAAGCAATTCCAACAGGAACATTTGGTCCTCTAGCATTATTGGATGATACAGTTCTATTCGTAGATAACTCAAAGTTTAAGCATAGTACATGCACTCCAAAAGATTTTGAAATTTTTCTATCTTATTATTTTAATCATTATGCAACAGGAGATTTTGCGGCAGTTGTAGCGGATTATTCTTCTTGTGGAGCATCTAAGAGGCTGCAAGTAGAATTTTCCTTCTTAGAAGGAGAGTTAAGTACTCCTCTATATGTAGAAAAGTTTAGCAACGGCGCTAGAAATTATATAAAACCTGCAACAGGGTGTGTTTTAGTCTTTGATTTTGATGAAGATATGAAACAGGCTGTTTTGCAGACAGCATTTCTTCATGCTGATGATTTAGTTGAGCATAAATATGTAATCACTTTTGGAACAAAAGTAGAGAAAGCAGAGCGAAAATATTTTAAAGGAATAGTTGACGGCATTAAATTTAATCGTAATAGAGAGGATGGTACTTATACAAAACTAGAAAGTACATGTAGTGTTCAATTGCCTAGCAAAAGAGAAAAAGTATTAGCACTAGAGGTAGAATTAAGATGCAGTCAATCGTCATATGAATTACCTGATGCTTGTGTAGTAGCCTCAGGGCTGCAAATAGAAGAGTTAAAGTGTGCTGTTGTAGCAAAGCTAGAAGGGTGTGCTCTCAAAATAAATAAAAAAACCAAAGGTAAAGCAAGCATAATAGCAAAAGCAGAGCTTGCAGCGGCAGGTGTCTGGAGCCCTCTTTTATTATTTACTATAAAAAAAGATACTGGAAATAAAGGTAGCCATAAGGCTAAAATTACTAAAGGCAAAAAACACAGTGCTCTTCCACCATATTTTTTGACTTAGCCTTAATATGTTTTAGTGGCATAATTTGGTTTTTGTTTTCTACGTTCATAAAGATTGAAGTTATTTTAACGTTAGCCGCAAAATGGCCAAGCTTTGCTCCGGACAGGATTCGAACCTGTGACCTGCCCCTTAGGAGGGGGCCGCGCTATCCAGCTGTGCCACCGAAGCATCCGGGGATTATAGCACATAGAAAGAATCTTAAAACTCAAAATTTATTTTTAATAAAATTACAATATTTGTTTGACGCTTAAATATTGTAATAATACAATCAAGTTCATACAGGCTTAACAAGGATGAGTTAGATGAGTTTAAAAGGAAAGTTAGGTTTTTCATTGATAGAGATATTAATTGTAATTGCGATTATTGGTATAATCACAGCAGTTGGAGCTCCAGCTTACAAAAATTATACAATAAGAAGTAAGGTGGCAGTCTCATATACGGTAATGATTGAAAAATCTATGTTTGATTTTAGTCGTTGGTATCTAAAAAGTAATGGTACTACTAATTTTCCAGCAACTTATAATTTGCCCGTTATTGACAAGTTTGTGGATATAGCGGCGAGTACGTATGTTTCTAATGGTAGTAGTGCAACTATAAATTTGATATTTGATACCAGTGAAATTAAATCTGATGGCATTCCAGCTTTAGCAATTGTATTTACAAGAGCAGACAGTGACTCTCCAATTAGAACGAGTTGTTCATATAGTGGGTTCAGCTCGGACAGCATGCTTCCTAAGGTATGTAGAACAGAAGGTGGCTAAATAATGAAAAGAATGGAGTTATGAAAAGAGATAAATTATCCTTGCCTGATGGTAAGGGAAAGCTGTTATTACACTCATGCTGCGCGCCATGTTCTGGAGAAGTCATGGAGGCAATTATAGCTTCTAATATAGATTTTTCTATTTTTTTCTATAATCCCAATATACACCCTAAGCAAGAATACAATATTCGTAAGGAAGAAAATATTGCTTTTGCCAATAAGCATGATATTGAGTTTATAGATGCTGATTATGATTCTGATAATTGGTTTGCTAGAGCTCGGGGCATGGAGGATGAGCCTGAAAGAGGTATAAGGTGCACAATGTGCTTTGATATGCGTTTTGAACGTACAGCTCTTTATGCACATGAAAATGGTTTTGATGTAATTTCATCATCCCTTGGGATATCAAGATGGAAAGATATGGAACAAATCAATGATTGTGGAGTTCGGGCTGCAGGACATTATGAATCTCTGGAATATTGGACATATAATTGGCGCAAGCGTGGTGGCTCTAGCAGAATGATTGAAATCTCAAAACAAGAAACCTTTTATCAACAAGAATATTGTGGCTGTGTTTATTCATTACGTGACACAAATAAATGGCGAAGTGATAGTGGTAGAGATAGAATAAAAATAGGAATCAAATACTATTCATAGTATTTGATTCCTGTCATTTTCAAAGAAGCATTTTTTTATTGGTGTTACTTTCTTGCGATAAAGTTTTTTGAATTATGGCTTTTACAGCCTTATATATTCCACCCTCTAAAATTGAAGCTAACTTTTCTTTTAGTGTTTCAGGGTATTCGTGTGATATTTCATATATATTCTTGCTATCTAAATTTTTCATAATGTAATCATCGCTGGTGATTACTTCATCAATTAGATTAAGATCAAGGGCTTGAGTACCATACCAGTACTCACCAGTGGCAATCTTGTTGACATTAAGGGCTGGGCGGTTATTTTGTACAAAGGTTTTAAATAATTCATGCGTATCTTCAAGTTCTTCTTTAAATTTCTCTCTAGCCTTATTAGTATTTTCACCTAGCATAGTTAAGGTGGTTTTATATTCCCCTGCCGTATGTTGCTCGATATCGACATCATATTTATCAAGAATTTTATGAAAGTTAGGTATTTGTGCTAGAACCCCTACAGAGCCTATTACAGAGAATGGAGCGGCTAAAATTTTATTTGCTACACATGCCATCATATAGCCTCCACTTGCAGCGACAAGATCAACAGCTACAGTTAAATTTACACCTTTACTTTTGATTCGTTGTAATTGTGAAGCTCCCAATCCATAATTTTGTACTACACCACCGCAACTTTCTAAAATAATAAGAATTTCATCCGACTCATTTGCGACGGTAAGAGCTGCCGTTATTGATTCACGTAATGGTTCGACTTCACTTGCGTGTAAATCACCCTCGAACCTTATTACAAATAATCTAGGTTTGTCGTCTTCTTCTTTTGAACATTTGCTACTTTTCTTGTCTTTCTTTTTTTCTTTTTTTTCTAATTTTTCTTCCTTCTTCTGTTTTTTGTTATGTTTCTTGTATTCATCCTTATCCAGCATATTAGAAATTATTTCATCTTTAACAGATTCATAATATTCATTAAGGTCTTCTACTTTTACATAAGATTCTTTTTTATTTTTACCGCTAGCCATGATAGTAACAATTGCCATCATAATTATAACCACTGCAATGACGATAGCTAGAAGCTCCGCACCAAACAATAAAAGCTCATAAAAAAAGTCTGCGACCACTTGTATCTCCAAATCTATCTACTAACTAAAAAAACACGTTAACCTAACAAAATATCCATATGCATGTGAAATGTCAATAGCTTGATGATTTTGTCTGCTTATATAGTTGGTGTTATATTGGTCAGCTAGTTTCATAGAAGAAATGTATGCTTGAACTTGCCGGTGTTAGTTGTATAAATGATGGGATGGTTCTTTTTGAAAGAATTTCAATGACAATACCCAATGCTACTCATGTTTATTTGCGTGGAGAAAATGGTACTGGCAAGACCTCCTTACTTAAAACAATTGCATTGCTGCGCCCAATAGAGTTAGGGAAGATTATTTGGGATGGGGCCTGGGTAAAAGAAATCAAAATAAAATATAAGTCATCATTACAGTATGTTGGGCACAAACAATTTTTTATTCCAGAATTAAGTTGTATTGACAACTTGTTTTACGTCCTATCTTTGTATGGAGAATTAACTACAAGGGAATCTATTCAAAGAATATTAGAAATATCCGGCATGATAGAGTTTAGTGATACACCTTTTATAATGCTTTCTGCTGGATGTAAGCAAAAACTTTCCTTAGCACAGCTTTTCTTACGTGAAAATTTAAAACTTTGGTTGCTTGATGAGCCATTTATTAACCTAGATGCAAATAGCTCTAATTGGTTTAATAGTGCTCAGAGTGACTTTGTTTCTAAGGGAGGTATTATCATTGAATCAACTCATACTAAAAGGGCATTTGAAGGACAACAAATAATTTTAACCAAAAGTCACGAGGTGGTTACGGATGATTAAGTTTGGTTTATTAAAAGAAAGTAAGCTCAAAGATGAACATTTGTTCTCTAGCGTGTTGTTAATAGCAAATACTATCTTAGTGTTTATGTTATTTAATCTGTGTGTGCCTCAAATTTCAGATACAATGAGTATTGGCTTACTTTGGGTTAGCTTGGTATTAACATTACTAACGATACAAGAGGTGTACTTTAATCGAGATAAGGATGCTGGAACGTATGCGCTAGTAGCTTTGTCACCGAAGCCCAACTATGGTTTGCTTTTAAAAATGTTCTTTTTGCAGTGGTTGGTTTTGTCTATACCAATATTGGTAGCGGCATTTTTTGGTGCTGTTTTATGTGGCTGGGGATTGAAGATTTCAACATCTTTAATGATGGTTGCAGCACTTTCCACATGGAGCTTATGTATTATTGGCTGGTTTGCAAATGTTCTTTCTCTTAATTTAAATACACATGCGAAGGTTTTGCAGTTGATCATAGTTATCCCCTTGTATTTACCAGTTTTAATATTTGGTGCCAGTGCACATTTAGATTGTATGGGGCAAGTTAATCCTCTGGCCAATTTAGCCATGTTGACTGCAATAGCTATAATTTTTGGAATGTTGATCCCTCTTGCCATATCATATTTCATAGATGAGGGGGTTATTTCACTTTGAAGAAATTATTATCTTGGCTGCAGAGCTGGGGCTCACCACCTGTTTTTTATAAAAGAGCGACGCTATGGGGTGCGGTATTACTATATACTGGCGTGGTGCTTCTAGCTATTGGATGGGGTGTTGGTTTATTCTTATCACCTCAAGATTATCAGCAACATGATGCAGTCCGAATAATTTATGTTCATGTGCCAATGGCTGTGTTATCACTAACGATTTATTCAATTATGGCATTTTGTTCCTTTGTATATTTGGTTTGGAGGATAAAAGTAGTAGATCTTTTTGCATATGAGAGTGCTAAAGTGGGTGCCATTTATACTACATTAGCACTTATTACCGGATCTTTATGGGGTAAACCTATGTGGGGGACATGGTGGATATGGGATGCGAGATTAACATCAGAGTTGGTATTACTATTTTTATATTTTGCATACTTATCCCTGCGTTATTCACTTCAAGATAAAATGAAGGCAAGTAAGGCTGCTGCCGTACTTAGTCTTTTAACTATTGCAAATGTGCCAATAATACATTACTCAGTAAATTGGTGGTACACTTTGCATCAAGGTGGCTCAATAAAATACGTATTTAATTCAACAGTAGCTATGCCAATGTTGGTACCATTGTTGATATCGTTAATAGGAGCTTTCTTCTTTTACCTAGGATATTCTTTGACTGGTGCTAGCTGTACATTAGGAAAACGAGCTCATTCTCAAGAATGGCTATCTAAGTTATATAGGAGAATTTAGTTGAAATATGCATTCTATGTGTACTCTAGTTACGCTGTGGCGGTGATTATGCTCTCTTATAGCCTATGGAATCTAAGCAAAAGAAAAAGCATTTTATTAAAGATTTTAAGGCAAAAGAATGCATCTGCTAACAATAACTAAGCTACATAAACAACGTATCAGATTGTTTTTAATTCTCTTAAGCACATTATCTATAATAGTAGCATTGGTTCTTTATGCTCTAACTGAAAATATAAATTTGTTCTACACTCCGACCCAAGTTACAGAATCTCTAGGAGCAAAAAGAGCAGTTAAATTGGGTGGCATGGTGGTGAAGGGGAGTGTGAAGTATGAAGAAGGGCTTAACGTTAAGTTTACATTAACAGATTTTAAAGGGCATATTCCAGTAGTCTATGATGGGATCTTGCCGGACTTGTTTAAAGAAGGCCAAGGTATAGTAGCAGAGGGTAATTTAAGTACTGAAGGTATATTTTTAGCCAGTAGAGTTTTAGCTAAACATGATGAAAATTATATGCCACCAGGTATAGATTTAGCAAAAGCTAATGGAGATGGCGGTAATGATACCTGAATTTGGAATTATATTCTTGATATTAGCAATGGTGAACTCATTGTTGGTTTTTATATTACCGCATCCTAATGTTAAGCAGCTAAGATCTCATGTCATGATACAAGTAGGCTTTGTTGCTCTGACTATGAGCTGTCTGTGGATAGCAATATTTACAAATGACTATAGTGTTCACTATGTGGCTTTTCATAGTTACTCCCAATTACCTTGGTATTATAAGTTATCCTCACTTTGGGGGGGGCATGAGGGTTCACTTCTATTGTGGTTATTTATTCAACAAATCTATCATTATTTGTTGTTGAACAAATTAACAAGAACACCGATATCTTCAAAGCATACTATAGTTGCGAATAAGGTTATGCACTTATATAGCTTGGCATTGTTAGCTATAATTTGTTTTACTTCAAACCCATTTTTACGTGATATTAGTAGTGTACCAATTGATGGTGCTGATTTAAATCCAATGTTACAAGATTTTGCTCTAATAATTCATCCTCCAATTTTATATTCTGGTTATGTTGGCACCTCGTCTCTATTTGCGTTAGCTATAGCTTTTTTGTGGCATGGATATAAATCTGAAATGCTAGAAATATTTCAACACTTTACTTATTTATGTTGGGGTTTTCTATGTATTGGAATTACTCTTGGAAGTTGGTGGGCATATTATGAGCTTGGCTGGGGGGGATGGTGGTTTTGGGACCCAGCAGAGAATGTTGCTCTTTTACCTTGTTTATGCCTGACCGCCTTAATTCATGCTCAATATGCTACAAAAATGAATTATCTTTGGTGGCGGTGGAGTGTCCTACTAGCAATGTCTGCATTTTTGCTTAGCATTTTTGGGACTTTCCTTATTCGTAGTGGGGTGGTTTCATCAATACACAGTTTTGCTTTAGACTTTGCAAAAGCACAAGCATTTATCAGTGTTATTGTGTTGTTTAGTATAATAGCAATATATTCTTTTTGGAAAAACAGATCTAAAAATAAAAACATGAAATTTAAATTTCGAAGTGTAAAAGAAATATATCTTGCTGTAGTGAATCTGGTTTTGCTTGTTGCTTTGTTAACAATACTGCTCGGTACTGTATACCCTATTTTCACCAAACTTGTTTTTGGTTATGAGGTAACTGTTGGGTTTCCATATTTCAACACAGTATTTGTAAGCTTGATGCTGCCGTTGCTTTTACTTGCTCCATATTCCAAGGGTTTGAACAACCATAGACAACAACTTTTACACTTTTTAATATCAGTGGTTATATCATTGATAATTGTACAACATTTTGGACAAATAAAATTATTACCATTAGTTGGAGTTACTAGCAGTGTCTATATATTAATAAGTGAAATATTTTCGGTATACAATTTAAAAAGGACTCTTGCTCATAGTGGCTTGGCTCTGGTAGTTATAGCTGTTTCTATAGTCTCCAATTATGAGAAAGAACTAGAAGTTAGGATGCAACAGGGAGAACGCTATGAAATTAATGGTGTTTCGGTTGGGTTAGATAATGTTAAAGTTGATGCCAGAGCAAATCATGTGGCATATATTAGCACTGTAAATGTTAATTCTGGAGCTGAAATCAGTGAAATCTATCCAGAGAAAAGATACTACTTTTCATCAAATAATGCTACTACTGAAATGGCACTGTTTGTAACACCATTTTATGACATATATGTGGCTATGAGTGAAAAGCGAGGAGATAGCTGGATATTTAGGATTGCATATAAACCAATGGTCAGGTGGATGTGGTTAGGAGGTATAATAATGATGATGGCAGCTGTAGTTGCCGTTTTTCGGAGAAAAAATGCTTAAGAAATCAATAATAACTATCTCATTAATTTCTTTGTTTATTTTTTCACCAATGATTTATAAAAAGTATTACATTAAAGAAATAGTAGATACTCCTCTAGAGATTGATTTATATAATTTGCGTACAGGAAAAGAAGAATCATTAGCAAATTTATTGTCGGGTAAAACAACACTTATTTATTATACCAGTACATCTTGTTCCGTATGTGTTAGACAAAGACAAATGTTTGAAGAATTACCTCCGAGTCAAAAACAAACTCTGCAATGGTTGGACATAGTGGCTAGGCCGGATCAAATAACAGAATGGATGGCGAAATATGGTAGGTTGCATGACGTTGTTACGTTGGATATAAAAAGAGAATTTGAGTCAGCACTAAAATTAAATGCAACTCCTGTTATTTTACTTGTTAACAAGAACAAGGAGATCATATTCTATAATAGAGGATATTTAGAGCGCGGAAAATGGAATGCAAAATTATATCCATTAGTATTAAATGCTGAATTTGATATTTAAAAGGTCAGAATGCCATGTTTAATAGGATGACACTTATAATAATAACCATGTTGATTTTGCTCACAATAGTTCCCTACTTTATAACTGAAAGCAATGGGAATATTGTAAGTGGTGGTGTGAAAATTGCAGAGATTGGTGGTTACAAGCCATTAAAAATAAAATTGATCTTACATGAAGAAGAGTATGTGCTATTCCACTATTATTCACAAGGATGTTTGTCATGTGAGAAGCAACATTTAGTGTTTTCACAGCTTAAAAGTACTGGCAATTTTAAATATAAAATTGTTGGTGTTGGTGCTGGTGCATATCCTGACTACAAAATTTCTTCTAACGTAGATGGTTATGATGAAAAATATTGGGATGCATATAATGAGCTGGCCAAAACTTTGTCAATCATGGGAACCCCAACTATTTTTTTAGTTAACTCCCAAGGAGATGTACTTAATAAACATATTGGGTATATCACTAAGGAAGAATTTGTAAATGAGTTCAAGGTTGGTTAAATACAAGTAAAAGGTTAGATAAATGAGAATTTTAATTTTTCTTATAGCTGTTGTGTTTTCTGGTGATCTACTAGCTATAGATATAAATTCAAAGGATAGGATTGTAGATTTATCACAGCATATGCGGTGTTTAACTTGTAATAATCAATCGATATTTGAATCAGACTCTCCTTTTGCATTAGAGGTTGTTTTGGAGTTGCAACACCATATAGAAACAGGGAAAACTGATCAAGAGATTTATAGTATCGTAACAGATGAATATGGAGATAATATTCTTTATGATCCTAAAATGAACAGATATACTTTATGGTTGTGGACTCTTCCTTTTATTTTCTTGTCATTAGGTTTGTTTTACGTAATTAAAAATTTTTGTGTTTATAGTCGGGAACAATAGTGTATAGAATTTATTTCACATTAATATGCTTGTTGATTTTCATGATATATATCTTGTTGATTGTTAAAATTTTCAAAAATAAAAAATCTTTTTTGTTTTCTGGATTGTTGACATTAATAATTTGCCCGATAATTTATGGTGGTTTGGGTGATTTCAAAGCATTAGAGTATTTATCTCTGCCAAAAATTCAAAGCCAGCTTCTAGAGTATAAGAAGATTAGACCTTTGATTGCCCAAGTTGAAAGGAAGTCTGCTAAGATGGGAATGCTATGTGATATTGAACCGAAAAATATAGATAATTGGTGGCAGTATGGGCAGCTTTTGGAGATACAGCAACGTGAAGATGATGCTCTAATAATATATGCTAAGGCTAATGTAATACATTCTGAATCTATTCCTATATTAGAAAGATTGATTTTGTTGAATTTGAAGGCAGACAAAGGCATAGCAAGTAAAAAAACTATTGATTATTATAATGATTTGATTAAGATTGCTCCGAAAAATATTATTGCTATTCACGCTAAAGCGTTGCTTTTGTATCAAGAAGGCAATTTTAATAGTGCGGCTAGTTTATGGGAAGAGGTTCTTTTAAATATTGATGCCTCTGCACCCTATATTAATGTAAAACAAAATATAAAAGAAATGATCGCCTTAGCCAAAGCTTATGGTCTAGAACCAAAAATTAAGCTAGCTCTTAATTTGTCTGGAGATTCTTTGACCTTGACCCATAAACATCTATTTGTGGCTCTAAAGAAGAAAGGTCGAAATGGACCGCCAATACTCGCTCATAAGATTGCAATGGAGCACTTGCCAAATGTCCTACAGTTGGGCCTTCAGCACGCTATAGATTATCAGAATGGCTGGGCCAGTATTACTCCTAGCGATGCCTTCATTTTAGAGGTACACCTCTCAGAGAGCGATATTCTTGATTCCAGTACTAAATTGCTTTTAACTAAACATTTAACCTATCAAGTTCTTCAAGGAACACCTAGCTACGTGGTTGACATATGATTTCTCCAGCTTTCATAGTTTGCTAAGGAACTAGGCTCTTTTGTAGAGTAAAATCGACATGTACACAAAATGCTGTACCCGTCAGTAGACAGGTTTAATGAACTACGCCTTTAGTGGCAAAACACTAGTTCTTCAGCAGTTATGAGCTTAGATTTTTATTAGTAGATATCTGACGATTTGAAGGGGGCATATTCATTGCTCAATTCATTCGTAGTCAGCGATAATGAGAACACGGCAAGTAATAAGGATAAAATAAATGATTAAGAAACAAATTACTGAGCGAGTTAAGCCCGCACCAATGATAGTAAAAAAAGAAGGTATAAGAACAATAAGATTACAACTACAAGAACAATTAAACTCTGCAGAGCAGAGGCTCGCATCAGTAAGCCGTAAATTAGAAGAAAAAAATTATATCATTAATGGTCTTCGGATCGATTTAGAGCATGCTATTGATCAAATTTCATTATTGCAACATAAAACTCATCTCCCTGTGGGTAAGCCAAAATGGATATCGAGACCATTACCAGGTATCAATGCATGATTTAGGCAGTAAATATCCCCGCTGAATATAGGCGGGGGTTTTTTATAAATATAAAAATTCAAACAAATACTTATTAAAAAAATAGATTCAATAAAATTCATAAAGGTTTGCGATAAAATCTCATTACCATATATATGTTCTAAGAAGTGTGGATTACTTGTCATAGGGAAGACTTTGCTCCCAATTTGGTCGTGATTACTTTTGTAAATTATCCTTAAATCTTACCTTCCAATGTTTCTTTCGTCTATCTGATACCGATTGGAGGTCGCAATGTCGTGATGTTACATATAGATTAAAAGACATATGTGATGTGATATATTCTATTAACATCTATAAAATCTATATTAGATATACCTATGTTTGTTATTATGTAGATGTTTAATGATTAATTATTTAAGGGGGAGTGATGAAGCAAATTGAGCTTAAATATAAATGGACCTCTATATTTTATGATGTACTAGATTATCCATGGGAGAGACTGTACAGAAAATGGCGGAAAAAATTGCTATCTGATATGACAGGTTTTGTACTTGAGCTTGGAGTTGGTACAGGGAGAAATTTTGCATATTACAATAGAGAGGCCAATGTGACAGGTATTGATATTAGTAAGCATATGCTTGAAATTGCCAAAAAAAGAGCGACTTCATCTAACATGAGAATTAAGTTGGTTCATGATGATGCAACAACTCTAAACTCACAGTTAGATAACAGTTATGACTGGGTGTTTAGCACATTTATGTTTTGTGTTATGGATGATGAACTACAGCCTGAAGCCTTGGAACAAATTGCAAGAGTTTTAAAGCCTGGAGGAAAGTTTAGAATTCTTGAGATGGTCTATTCTAAGAACACTAAACTTTTAAGACGCCAGCAATTATTTTCAAGATTTGTCGAAAAGGTCTATGGTGCAAGATTTGATAGAAAAACATTAAATTATATTAACGATAATCCTAATCTTGAATTATCTAGGATAAGTTATTTGAAGGAAGATGTTTATTTGCTAATTGAAGGTAGTTGTAAAATAGCTTAAAGACCTGTATTGCACGAGAGGTGTAGGTCGAAATTTCACCCGAAATACTCTCAAAAGGTCTAAAATATATAGTAAGAGCAAGGGGTTTATATTGTGGATTTAAATTGTCAGTACAATTCATATAGTGAAGAAGAACAATCATATTATCTTGACAGCTTCATTACTGCGGATGAATCTGTTCGAAATGATGCTATTGATAGTCAAGAAAATGATAATCTTATTGCAATTGTAATTGCATTAAAAGAAAAAAAAATGGCTTTCAGTTTGAAAAATATGGGAGCATTAGCAGATTCTTCTAGATATATAATTATTGCTAAGTTGAAGAAAAATTCTTTTGAAAAAGATATTTTAGAGCTAGGTGAGAAAGAGGTTAAATTTTTCTTCTCAGTATTACATTTGATTAGAGAAGATGAATGTGAAGAAATTATTAATAATTATAATTCAGAAAAGTTAGATAAATATATTGATGTTTTTTCAAATCACATAGATCATCTTGAAAAAAAAGATGAATTTTTAATCAAGCTGCTGTCAAAGTTAAATGATCGTAAAACAAAAGCAGAGCAGCATTCTGAATTGAATGAAAAAATTAACAAGGTTAAAATAAGTAAATTTAGTGTTGAGTTTGATACTAAATATACTGATGTTTTAGAGTCAAGTGTTAAAGTGAAAGAATTTTGTGAGCTGCTGGATCAGATTGATGCGGTTTTCTGCAATGTTAAAAGATTTCATATGAATGAAGCAATTGCTTGTGAAGTAGAAGATTTACTTAAATCTGCTAGTGAATTAGAGGATTTAAAATTAAAAGTTGATGATATCAGCTTTATTGATGCATTAGCGGCAAGCTTTGAAAGTGAACATTTTAATGTTGAGCATAATATAAATTATATAGCAAAAATAGAAGAAGCTAAAACTTTAGATGATATTGAAAATATAAGTCATGAATTAAACTATGAGGCTGATGAGCTATCACAGGGTTCAATTCAAGGGGGGATTGATAAGGTAGATGATGCTGGTCAACGTCGAAGAAACAAATTAGCAGTTATGTTTACAGATGATGACATAAGAAAATTAATTGATTTTGAGAGCCATGTTTGTGATGAACAGGGTTTACAGGAGTATGAATCTAGAATAAGACTTACTGAAATAAAGCACCTGGTTTCAGAGAAAACAGAAGATTTTTTAGCGGATAAATTCACAGAACAAGAGCCAGAACCAGAATTAAAAATAAAGGTGCTTGTGGATTCACTGAATATTTATAATTCTCTAGTTGCATATGATAGTGCAAATGACAAAGAGCTTCCTGACCATCTGGTTGAGGATTTAATAATTGCTTTGGCGAAAAACATTAATGAAAAAGAATATGATATATTGCTTTCTAATGTCGGTGATATTGAATACTTGAATCACTTAGTTGATCTAGATACATTTCTTCAAAACAAAAATAAAATTAATTTTAAAACTATCACAAATTTTTTTAAAAAAGAAAAAGTACCTGAAGATTTTGAGAAGTATGAATCTATAATGCTGAAGCATGAATTTCTTTGTGAGAATAATGAAAACGTGGGCAGGAATCATATGTCTCGAGAAGAGCTTGAATCTTTATCGTCTGAGCTACTACCAATCTATGATTATGCTATGAAAAAACAACTAATGAAAACTAATGAAAACTAATGAAAACTAATGAAAACTAATGAACGTACAAATTTAATGCTAGAAAACTTTTGCTGAATGGAGCTTATGAATTGGATACATTTAGATCTGTACCATATATGCTTACTGGAAGTTCACGCTTAATCATTGCGCTTGCACGCAATGATTTCAATAAAGAGTGATTTAACACTGGGTGCATTACCAGAAGATTAGTTTTTTTCCAAAATAATACTACCAGCCGAATATCCACCACCAAAAGCAGAAATAATACCTTTATCTCCAGATTCTAAATCTAAGTTATGTTTATGGAATGCGATAATTGAGCCAGCAGAGCTGGTGTTTGCAAATTTATCAAGAGTTATAGGTGCTTGCATTGAAGTTGGTTCAAAACCCAATACTTTTTTTGCTATTAAATTATTCATGTTAATATTTGCTTGATGTATCCATAACCTTTTAACATCTGACGTTTCAAGAGCATTGTCATTAATATGATTAAGTAAGAAATTAGAAATTAAAGGAATGATTTCTTTAAATACTTTTCTACCTTCTTGTACGAAATATTTTTCAGCACGTGGTTTATTATCAAGGTTTGTAAGGCTAAGGAAACCATGATTGTTATGAATATTTTCAGAATATTGTGTTTTGAGTCTACTATCTAAAATAGTGTAGCTGTTATCACTAGTGACGATATCTTTACTCTGCACGACCATTGCTGTGCAAGCATCTCCGAAAATAAAATGACTATCTCTATCTCTGAAATTGAGATGAGCTGAGCATATTTCAGGGTTTACAATTAAAATATTCTTAACTGTATTGTTTGTAATATATGCAGAAGCAAGATTAAGAGCAAATGCAGCTGAAGCACAAGCGACGTTAAGGTCGAAGCTAAAGCATGATTCAATTCCTAAACGATTTTGGATTTCAATAGCTAGAGCAGGGTAGGCTCTAGGCATATTAGAGCAGGCACAAATTACTGCATCAATATCGCGAGCATTAATTTTTGCCATGTTAAGAGCTTCTTTAGCTGCAGCACAAGACATGTCACTCTGAACTGAGTCCTCGTTTATTTTTCTTTCAAGTCCTAGAGGATGCATAATATTTGTATCAAGAATAGGTTCTTTATTCATTACATATCGAGATTTTATTCCAGATGCTTTTTCAATGAATTCTGCGCTAGATGGTAATAGTGCTTCTAATTTATTACTTTTGATCATATCGGAATTTAAGTGATTATATTCTTCAACATATCTGTTAAAAGACATAACCAACTCTTCATTTGAAATTGAATATGGTGGGGTAAATAGACCAGTCCCTGATATTACGGCTTTATGCACTTTAAATCTCCATTTGCATACATTTCGTTCAAGCTTATCACCTGTATAGTTGCACTTCAATCTATCTGGAAATATGCTATAATTGCTGACTTTAACCAATGGGCTGACTTAATGATGAGAGAGGGTAAGGCATATTTATTTGACCAGAGCTGCAAAGGCTTAATGGTTCCATCTGCAGAGCCCATAACTATTATGGCTGGCACGCAGGTGGAAATTACTCAATTTAAAGGCGGCTCAGCTACTGTATTATACCAAGGGAATTTAATTAGAATCGTGAATGACGAATTAGTTCGTCTTGGTCTAGTTGAAGACAAATATAAATTTGATCCCAACAAAATAGCTAAAGGTCCAGTGAGTATGGATAGCATTTGGAAGCAGTTGGCTACCTGTTATGATCCTGAAATACCTGTAAGCATTGTAGAGTTAGGACTAGTATATGAATGTTATATTGTAGCTGATGAAGAAAACAATAAGAATACCGTAAATATTAAAATGACGCTTACAGCTCCTGGTTGTTCAATGGGACCAGTTCTACTGGAAGATGTTAAATCTAAAGTATACCAAGTTAATAATGTTACTGATGTAGATGTGGAGCTGGTTTTTGACCCACCATGGAGCCAAGAAATGTTGTCAGATACTGCTAAATTACAATTAGGAATGTTCTGAATTTATCCAAAAATTACATGCGCATGCTGTTGCTATAAATGGGGTGAAAATATTTAAGATTGGTATTGTTGCAAAGAAGGCAATTGGAGCCCCCATTGAGATAGTATTGAATTTGTTTTGGGCAAGAGAGAGTTTGATCCGCTCAAAATTTTCACCATGCATTGAACCAATCAAATCCATGTATTCACAGGAAATTGCCCATCCAGCAATACATACTCCAATTAGCCCAGTGATACCAAAGAAAAATGGAGTGAAAATAGTACACAGCAAAATGATACCAGAAAGTTTTAAGAAATAGGGTGATTTTTTAATTTCTCTTATAATACCACTTCTGAATGTCACCTCAACAAATCCGTCAGGAAGCTTATGGTTATGGTAAGAAAATATTTTTTGTGCATAGAGTTCAAGGAATGGAGACAGAATGATTGGTGCAAGGATATTACTTAAAAAACCGGAAAAGATAAGCATAGGCAAAAAAATTAGAAAAGAAAATATATTTGCTAACCAGGAGTAATTAGCTTCTAAGTATTTTAGTGAGTTATCTATGAATGGAATTGCATAGATTAATTGGTCAACGCAGTAGAGGATTGACAATGAAAGGAGTAATTGAAAAAACAAAGGTAGTAATAAATAACGTTTCATACCAGTTTTCATAACGGTACTAATACCTTGTTTTACTGACTCCAAACCTTTATTCATAAAATAAGTTACCTAGTTTTCAAAGATGAGTATAATAATTATACCAGGAGTTTTGCAGCTTAGCTAAATGGACTCTAGTAGTGAAAATCAATAAGATTTTTATCTAATCACTAACATACCTATCTTTGAGAACATTGGGTGTGTATGCTCTGAAATTTATTTGACTTCTATAGCTTGTAGGAATTTTTGCTTACTACCTTCTTTATGCTCTATTTCTTCTGATTTACAGAGCAACTTCAAGATGCAATGAAAAAAAAGATCGGTAATTTCTATCTGAATCACTTGGAACAGCGTTTAACAAAATCAAAGGTAGGTCGGCGCTCATCTGGGACCGACTGGTAATGCACCTGTTCATAAACAAGATGAGTTAGTACGAATACTACCTAATAACTAATAAAATGCAAGGAATGTCAGATCTTGTTAAAAATTCTATCATTTATAATGTTTCTTGATATTACACCCTTTAAGATTGAACTAAATCATATCTGAAATTGTCTAAAAGTAATAGAGTTTTGCAGGATACATAAAATGCCAGAGTATAAAGAACCCAAAAAAACAAGTGAAAATTCAGCAACGAATACTGTATTAACAACCCTATCAAAAGATATGATGCAAAATCTTGGAATTTGTTTGAGGGTCGATCCTAATTCAAGAAAAGGTGCAATAATAGCAAAGAGGCTTAATGGGGTTATTGATAACATAATTAGCAAAGCTGTTAATGGTGAGCCAAATGAACTAACAGCCAACGGCGCATCTCCAGAACTATTGCTAGATAATGAAGAGTTTTTTAATGATTTATTTGAAAATAGCTTTATTTCTGATGACGTTAAAACAAGATTCAAAAAAGAATTAGATATAATAAAACAAGATTCTCAAAAATTAACAGAAGAGCAAAAACATATTTTAGAGACCCAAGCACAAATGGATGATGTTCTTGCGAAAATGATGAGTGATTTGCAAAGTCAGAAGAAGGATATATCAGAGGTAATAGAGTTACTTTCTAATGATAGTAATAAAAATGATTTTGAAGATCTTATTGACATGTTAAATAATGATATAGTAGCCGGTGTTGATGATATTCTTAAAGATGTTGAAAAATGCAGAGAAAATAAGTCTGGGTATAAAGAGGTTTCAGTGAAAATGAGAGAGTTTGTTAGTAACTGCAGTGATTTAATGGAAGAAAATAAAGAAATTTTAAATAAAACTCCAAAAGTGAGTGGTGTTCTTAACAACATTGTAAGTTCAGTGAAAAGCTTTTTAAACACTATTACCGGTAATACATTTAGTTCATTATTCTCTGAACAAAAATCCACTTTAACGGCAGTAAAAAGTCATGCTGAAAAAAATATCCAAAAATTAGATGCCAATATAGAAAAACTTGATGAAGTTCAAAGTAAAAAAGTAGATCCTAAACCAGGTATGTAAGGTATAATAGAAGGCATACCTGTTTAATCTAGCGATTGGAAAGGGATTACTACTAATATTTAGAAAATAGTTTCACATATCCACCTTAACTTGTTATCAAATTAACTATCTATTTGTTGTGGTATCGCTTCACTGTGTGAGGTATCATATTAACAACGCTCAATATATGGACACTGTTGAAAGCTATGCGCCTAACAAAGTTAAAATTAGCAGGATTTAAATCTTTCGTGGATCCCACGACAATTAGTTTTAATCACCAGGTAATTGGTATTTTAGGACCAAACGGGTGTGGTAAATCTAATACTATAGATGCTGTACGTTGGGTAATGGGTGAAAGTTCTGCCAAAAATCTCCGTGGTGGACAAATGGCCGATGTGATCTTTAATGGATCAACATCAAGAAAACCCGCAAGTATGGCTTCTGTTGAGCTGGTTTTTGATAATAGTGAAGGTAAGCTGGGTGGGGAATACCGCCAGTATTCAGAGATTGCTTTAAGACGTGAAGTTACGCGTGATGGATCATCCAATTATTATCTCAATAATACACGATGTAGACGACGTGATATTGGTGATGTTTTTTTGGGAACAGGTCTTGGCCCACGTGGTTATACCATCATTGAACAAGGCATGATTTCAAAAATTATTGAAGCGAAGCCAGATGAGCTTAGAGCTTTTGTTGAAGAAGCTGCCGGCATCTCTATATACAAAAAACGGCGTCATGATACAGAGTTGAGGATTAGGCATACTAGAGAAAATTTAGAACGCCTTGAGGATATACGTGAAGAACAATCTAAACAATTAGATAAGCTTGAGCGACAAGCTGAATCAGCTAAGAAGTATAATGCTCTTAAAGAGCAGCAATTGGAAATAGATGTACAACTTATAGCATTGCAAAGCAGCAAAATGCAGGCGGATGTTGATGTTTGTACTGAAAAGTTACGTGATTTATCTATTGAGCTGGAAAAAAGGTTAACTAATAAAATTGCAACTGAAAGTGATATCGAGCGGTTACGAATTAATGAACAAGAGCGTCGCGATAGCTATGATGCCGTACATGAAAGCTTTTATGGTATAGGTAAAAAAGTAGCTGGTACTGAGCAATCGATTAGTTTTGCTAAAGAGCGCAAGCAGCAGTTAGAGCAAGACGCCATGTCTGTGGAACAGAGTATTGCAGATTTACAGGAAGATATTAATTCTGAGCAAGAAAACAATACTATTTTAAATGAACAACTGATAGAAATAGAACCACAATTAGAAGAAGTACAAAATAGCTTTGAGCAAGCACGGACATTGCTTGATGAGTCTCAGGACAGTATGGAGCTATGGAGTAAAGGTTGGGATGTTTTGCTTGATAAAATTCAAATTGAGCAAAGACACGCTGATGTTAAGAAAGTTAAAATTGAACAAATAGAGAAAGAGGAAGCATCGACACAGGGGAATTTTGAAAGAGCTAAACATGAATTATCAACAATCAATATTGAAGAGTTGCAAGAACAGCATGATTCATGTGAAGCACAGGCTAGTGAAATAGATGAATTGATAGACTCAGCTAGAGATGAAATTGAATCAACTACAAATTCACTTCTAGAGCAACGCGACCTTTTGACTAGTGCTACTAATGCTGTGGATGAAAAATCTTTAGAGTTACACTCACTTACTGGTAAGCACAGTTCCTTACTAGAGTTACAAAACGCAGCTTTAAATAAGCAAAGTGATAAATTAAACAAATTTTTAAAGAATAATAATTTGCTTGAATGCAGCAAACTAGGCGAATCGCTAACTGTTGAATCTGGGTGGGAAAATTCCGTTGAAGCTGTTCTGCGGTGGTGTTTAGATGCAATATGCTTAGATAAAAGCAAAGCTGTTGACTATCAAGATCTGAATGGATTGGATAGTACAGTTATGCTAATGGAACCAGCTGTTGGGGAAAGTATTAGTGATAATTCAAATAACACCAGGCTAAGCTCAAAAGTAAGTACTATAGTAGAACTACCATGGCTTGAAACTGTTTTTGTAGCTGATAATATAGATGAAGCATTACAATTACGACAAAATCTAAAGTCTGATGAAAGTGTGATCTTAAGAGATGGATTGTGGTTTGGAAAGAATTGGGTAAGAAGTCCACTAGTCTTAGATAACCAGGAGCATGGAGTTTTACAAAGAAAGGCTCGTATAGCAGATTTGGAAGTTAAGATAGAACAAATTAAAGAGTTGCTAGTAGAGTTAAAAAGTAAAAAGCAAAATGCTAAAGATAGCATCGCTGATATTGAAACAGCATTATCGCAAGCACAAAACGAAAGACATGAGCATAGTAATAAAGCCCAAATGATAAAATCAACTCTAGCTGAGCTTGCGGTTAAACGTGACCAAAAAAAGACTAGAATAACTACTCTTCATATGGAAATAGAAGAATTTCAGATGAAGAAACAAGAATTAGGCGGAAATAGTTCAGAATTACGACAAGAGTTAGAGCAGCACTTAGAATGCCTAGAAAAATTAAATTGTAGTAAAGAAGAGTTATCCAAAGAGAAAGATGCGTTACAGTCTATGTTAGCTCAATCACGTGAAAGAGTAACTCTTCTACACAATAAAGTATCAGATGTTAAAATAGAAAGAGAGCGTGTAGCAATAGGTGCAGATGCAAGTGACAATGCTTTGTCTGCTTATAAAAAACAATTTGACCTTAATGCACAAAAGCGCATTGAAATATCAGATAGACTAGATAGCGATGATGATCCTGTAACTAAACTGCAGGATGAGCTTGAGGCATTTTTAGATGAACAGCTAACCATTGAAGATAGTTTACATAATACAAAAATTGAACTTGAAACCGTAACACAAGATTTAGCTAAACTAGAAAGCACGAGAACAGAGCTTGAGCTACAAATAGACAAATTTAGAGAGCTCGTTGAAACACAAAAACTACATTGGCAAGAACTAAAGGTTCGGCGTGAAACTTTAGATGAAAGAGTTAAAGAGTATGATTTAGAAATTGATGAAATAATTAAAAAATTACCAGATGATGCAAATGAATCTGAATGGTTAATGTGCTTAGAGGATATCAATAAGAGGATCGCTCGGCTTGGTGCAATTAACTTAGCTGCAATTGAAGAATATGATCATGAAGCTGAACGTAAAACATACCTTGATACTCAGTATGATGATTTAATTGAAGCACTAGAAATTTTAGATGGCGCTATACAAAAAATAGATAAAGAAACTAAATCTAAGTTTAAAGAAACATATGATGCAATTGATCAGAATTTTAGAAACGTTTTTCCAAAACTTTTTGGTGGTGGTAGAGCTAATCTAGAGTTAGTTGGTGATGATTTGTTAGATGCAGGTGTAACTGTTATGGCACAGCCTCCAGGAAAGCGTAACTCATCAATTAATTTACTCTCTGGGGGAGAAAAAGCACTTTCTGCAGTATCATTGGTATTTTCTATTTTTCAGCTTAATCCTGCTCCTTTTTGTATGTTAGATGAGGTGGATGCACCTCTTGATGATGCTAATGTTGCCAGATTTTGCGAATTAGTAAAAGAAATGTCTGCAACTGTGCAGTTTATTTTAATTACACATAATAAGGTAACAATGGAGCTAGCTTCTCAGCTTTGTGGTGTAACTATGAAGGAGCCTGGGGTTTCTAGGATTGTAGATGTTAATATGGAAGAAGCCTTAGATATGGCAGAAGCATAGGATTAAGGAACAACACTTATGTCAACATGGTACCATTGGCTAGGATTCATTCTTGGCGCATGCGTTATAGTTTATATAATGAGAGATTTTTTCAAACAGAAGATATCTCAACGGCAAGCTATAGAAAATTTACTAGATATTGAGAGCAAAGTTGAGACAAGTTTTGAAGCAGCAGTAACAGAAAATCAAGATCTCTATGTTGATATCCCTGTATCTAGCGAAAAAGAAGTTTACGAAAAGACAGAACAAGTTACTTTTAGTGATATTATTGCAGTTAGCATTATTGCAAGAGATCCAAAAGGATTTCTTGGGGCTGATTTAGTTTCTGAAATGACTGATGCTCATCTATATCATGGAAAATTTAATGCATTTCATAGATTGGAACGTCTTGATGGTTCTGGAGATGTTCTTTTCAGTGTAGTGTCTGTAAAAGAGCCTGGGCACTTTGACATGAAAGGTATTGATAAACAGAATTTTGAAGGGATTACTTTATTTTTCAGAATATCTGATTTCACAAAAAGTATGGATACACTAGACCTTCTTATTAAGACATCAAAACAGCTCTCTTTTAGATTAAATGGGGAGTTAGTTGATTGGCAACATAAGCCTATGAACAAAACCGCTTTAGAATCTTACAAGCAACAAATAAAAATGATTGTTTAAACCGCATGGCAGAATCAATGACTTCTTTAAAAGAAGAGCTTGTAGAGCTCTATACTGTGTTGCATAAATATAACCATGAATATTATATAAATAGCAGTCCATCGGTCTCTGATGCAGAGTATGACCGTCTCTTTCAAAGAACAATAGAGATAGAAACTTTGTATCCAAATTTCATAACTAATGAGTCTCCAACACAACGAGTTGGTGGGGGGCTGGATAACTCTTTCAAAAAAATAAAGCATAGTACACCAATGTTGTCCCTAGATAATGCCTTTATTGATGGTGATGTAGGAGCTTTTTTTCAAAGGGCTGCAACACGGTTTGATAGTGATATTGATTTTGAGTATGTATGTGAGCCTAAAATTGATGGCGTGGCAATAAACCTTAGATATGAGAATGGTTTGTTAGTGCAAGGCACTACGCGTGGTGATGGTACAACTGGTGAAGATGTTACTATGAATTGTAAGACTATTTCACAAATCCCCATTGTTCTAAATAAAAGCAAATATGCTCCAGAGCATTTGGAACTTAGAGGTGAGATATATATGCCCATTCCAGGATTTGTTGAATATAACAAAAATGTAGAAAAGCCATTTGCAAACCCTAGGAATGCGGCTTCAGGTAGTTTAAGACAAATTGATCCCAAAATGACATCGAAAAGACCATTGAATTTCTATGCCTATTCTATGGTGAGTGTCGATGAGAAGTACCAAGTAATTTTGAACACTCATTATAAACAACTTATGTTTTTACAAGATGTAGGCTTAATAGTTAATGAGAATACTAGGGTTGTTAGTAGTATTAATGAGTGCCTGGAGTTTTATAGATTATTAATGGCAAAGAGAGATGAGTTGGATTATGAAATAGACGGTATAGTTTATAAAATTAATTCTTTAGAAATACAGAATCAGTTGGGGAGAGTGGCTAGAAGCCCACGTTGGGCAATTGCCCATAAATTTCCAGCTCAAGAAGAAACAACTATATTAGAAGGCGTTGATTTTCAGGTAGGTCGAACTGGTGTTTTAACCCCAGTTGCAAGATTGACTCCTATTTTTGTGGGGGGGGTGACTGTCAGTAATGCAACTTTACATAATATGGATGAAATTCTTAGAAAAGATATCCGAGTGGGTGATAAGGTTATAATTCGCCGAGCCGGGGATGTCATACCTGAAGTTGTAGAGCCGGTTCTTAGCGGGCGAAAAGACAAAGAAGTTTACAAAATTGAAGAACCTAAAAAATGTCCAGTATGTACATCAGAAGTTTTTCGAGCAGAGGGTGAGTCTGCAATTAGGTGTATGGCAGGTATGTTCTGTAGAGCACAACTTGTTGAAAGAGTTATCCATTTTTCTTCAAGAAAAGCTATGAATATTGATGGTTTTGGAGCAAAAGTAATTGATCAGTTAGTAGAAAATGGACAGATTAAAAAATTAGATGATATTTATACTATCGATAAACCAACAATAGCATCTCTTGAGCGAATGGGAGACAAGTCTGCTGAGAATCTTATCTCTAGTATCGAATTCAGCAAAGAAACAACATTGGCAAAATTTATTTTTGCATTAGGCATTAAGGATGTCGGTGAGGTTACAGCAGCATCCTTGGCTGATTTTTATAGAGATCTTAATGCAATAATATTATCTAAATATGATGACTTGCAAAATATTGATGATGTTGGACCGAAAGTGTCAAATAACATTATAAGTTTTTTTTCTGAACAAGATAACAAGGATGTCGTTAGATCATTGTTAGAGTCTGGTGTGAATTGGCCAAAAGTGGATACTGAATCAGTGGAAGAGGATAAGTCTTTATCTGGGAAAGCTTTTGTTATAACAGGGACTTTGATCTCAATGTCACGAGAAGATGCCAAGGCAAAATTACAAGCTAAGGGAGGTAGTGTAACTAGCTCCGTATCGGCAAAGACTTTTGCGGTCATAGTTGGTGATAAACCTGGTTCCAAATATAATAAAGCACAAAAACTTGGTGTCAATATATTAGATGAAAATGAATTTATAAAAATCTTAGAGGATTAATATGGCCAAATTACATTTTTATTATTCAGCAATGAATGCAGGGAAAAGTACTACATTATTGCAATCGAACTATAATTATAAAGAACGAGGTATGGAAACTATTGTTTTCACTCCTTCAATAGATGATCGGTATGGGGCTGGAATAGTTACTTCAAGAATTGGGCTTAAAGCTAATGCTATATCTGTATCCGAAAGTATGGATATGTATCTTTATACAAAAGAATATTTTAAAAAAAATCAAAACTTAGCATGTATTTTAGTCGATGAAGTACATTTGCTAAAACATAATCATATAAAACAATTAACTAATATAGTCGATAGCCTTGATATACCAGTCTTAGCATATGGCCTAAGATCCGACTTTCGAGGGGAACCTTTTGAAGGTAGTATGTATTTATTAATATTGGCAGATCAGATAATAGAGCTCAAAACTATCTGTCATTGTGGAAAAAAAGCTACTATGAATATGCTGGTTGATGCAAATGGACAGAAGGTTGTTGCTGGAGCACAAGTACAGATTGGTGGTAATGAAAAATATATCGCGACATGTAGATCTCATTATGAGAAGGGAGTGTCTGGTATTGTCAATCAAAAATACATAGCGTCATCTGTAGATAAGACATAATGCTTTTACTTAGAGAGGAATACAGATGAGTTATTCTTGGATAATGTTGCTACTTGCAGGATTCTTTGAAATATTTATGGCACTTGGGTTAAAACTATCTTATGGTTTTACGAAGCTTTGGCCAAGCTTAGGAACTGCTGTAGCAGGAGTTCTGAGTTTTTATACATTATCCCAGGCAATTAAGGTTCTACCAATGGGCACGGCATATGCCATTTGGACAGGAATTGGAGCTGCAGGAACAGCTATAATAGGGATATTTTTCTTTGGTGAAAGTTATCAATTTCTTAGAATTCTTTGCTTACTATTAATTGTCATGGGTGTTCTTGGATTGAAAATAGCTAACTAATCGCTGTGAAAATAATTTTCATAAAATGATCTTGTTAAGTAATCTTGTCTCTATACAAATATAGTGTAACCACTCCAAACTTAACGATTATTGTAAGCTATTTCTGGAGTTTAGAACTTTTCCATGTTAAGTTGATTTTCTAATAATTTATCTCTCAAGGTATTCAATGACTTTCCCTATATTCAAATTATCCAAATATATTGATTTTGACGAAGTCTTAATGACAAATGTTGATGATGATAGTTTTGTAGTTACTAGCCCAGAGTACTTTAGAGGATTTAAAACAGAGGGTGTTGCATGTTGCTATGCATTTATTGCAATAATCACTGAAGAAGGGGAAGGGGGGCTAATTCCTGTGTCTTTAGGACATTATGTTCCTGGTGAGAGCATAGAAGAAGAAGATATTAAAGAAGAAGATATTGAAGATGAACGATTATCTGTAGAGTCATTCTTAGACAAAATGAACGATGAAATTAGAAGTACATTAGGAGATGTTACAGTACAATATATTGTTTTAGGTGGTGCGAGATCATCGAGATGTACCCTATTAGGTATTAAGAATTTATCCAATGAGGGACGGGCAGATTATTGTATAAGCTCTGTATATACTGATTTATCTAGTAATGAAGAAGGGTCGATAGACATATTTATAAATAGAAAAGGTATTTGTTATCAACAATATTCTGAATTAAAGGCTTCATATGAAAATAATATAGTAGAGCCCGATGCTATGGTGGAGTTTGCAGATGACGCTTCAGTAGCAGAGGCGAAGCCAAGATCAAGATTAACGAAAAAAGGGATCGAATAAGCGTACTTAAACAAAAAAATTATCGGTGTTTGTACATTATTACCTATTTATACCGTGAAAAATATATTTTCAAGAATGAAACATTGAGATGTTAGGTATATGAACAATAATATTGAGTAGACTCATCGAGGAATGAAATCACGCTTTAATGTATTTAAAGGTTAATTTTCATTAGACATATATCACAGTTACGGTTAGAAGAAATATGTTGCCAATGTTTATGGCCATTACCATGATTACTTATGACGACACGCCATCGGAAGGAAATCATGTTAGTAATAACAGAGATGTTATTACCCCTATAAGAAATTCATCTGCGAACGTCTGCCGCAACAAGATGAGATGAATACATAGTTTTATCTGTAAAAATGCAATCAATATAATTTCTTGTGAACTTCTAATGCACATAGAGTTAATTATAGGACCAAAAACTCTTATTTTTGGGAAATTGGAAACAGCTGAATGGATACAATTTTTTAACAAGTTCAGCGTAAAATACTCCATAATTAAAATTTGCATTGTTATTAACTATGTTTTACGAAGCCTTAAAACTAACTGGCATTTAAGATAATTGAGTGGGAGACGCGACAAGGTCATTTCTATCTACTATAAGCGCCGCTGCCATGCACTTTTTCTGTGAGGTTTAGCTCTTTCAGCATGCTCGCAATTTTTTGAGCTATCCATTTCAAGACTTAAATCCAAAACCCAAGTGATACTTTTAGTGCAAGATAATCGATAATTCAAGCTAGACTCTTTATTTTCCCATGGGGTTGGTTCTGATAGCCAAGAACTAGTTCCCAAAGAGTCCTGCATTGTTAGCAGAGGTTGACCAATGAAACCAATTTCTTTTGCTTGCTGTCGACCATGAATTTTTGGTGATACTAGATTGGCAATTTGGGGGGTAGCCGTTACTGCAATGGTAAAAATATTGAGTCTCTGTAAATATTCAATAAATAATCCTGCTAAAGAGCCTGTTTCAAAAGGGTGATCATGTGAAGATGTAGTTTCAAAGGTTGCTCGCTCTTTAAAATCAGCTAATTTAGGAAATTTATGTAACATCCTTTTCATGTCATAACCGACATGTTCTGACTTAAAGCTAATTTGTCTTTCGTTTAAGATTAAGCTTTGATTTACAACACCTGTAACACATGCGCCTAGAATAACATGATCAATTCTATCGTCAGCACAACTAATTTCTTCAGCAAGTATTTTAGCATGTACGCGAATAGTTTTATTCCCCCAAATGCCCATATTTGAATACATTTCAGGATCACAGTTGTCTCCATCCCAGTGGCCATCAATGATTAATGTTGTTCCAGGTAAACATTGAGATAACGCAGCATTGAAGGCAGATCTTGTACTTACAATGACAGGGTTATCATCTTGGTGGCGTAAATAAGTATGAGGGAGCCCCTCCATAACTTCCAATGCGGCATGAAACTCGCGAGTCTCATGTATATCAATTTTTGCTTTTCTATTGGTTGTAGCAATAGATAATTTGGATTCTTTTGCCAATTGCATATCATTAGGGTTGATTACATGAATGCGTCGTGTTCCTCTTACCATCCAAGAATTTTGATGTGTTGTAATATTAAAATCAGTATGAAGTTGTAAATCATGATATAGCCATCGTACTACATCACGCCATTCATCATTACGCTGACCTGGTATAGTGCTGAAGTCAATATTCAATTGGTTACATAATTCAACAAATTGACGTTTTTGAATTAAAGAAGCAGCATCTAGTATTGGACTGATTTTCGCTTTCTTAAATCGTCCATTAGCAATATCACGTTGACCAAACTTAAGTTGATTTATTCCTGATTCTGCTTCACATCTAGATAATGCGGTCATAATGTCTTGCATATCAAAATTTATTTCTAGCGTGGCACTATAAAAGTATAATGTCATACCACGTTTAATTAAAGTTAAGACTTTGGGTCCACTTTCTGGATTCTTCCCGACTGATTTATCTTCAGTTTCAGGCCTGTCTAAAACTGTAGATACATGAGCGTCTCTAAACACAGAGTTTTCTGTTGAAGTATCTTCAAATCTTGGAAGGGCTGCTTTTTCGGTAATAAATAGCGATGTTTTTCGTGTAACTTTTCTTGTTAATTTTGCGGTCCCTGAAAAGGATGGTTTTTCTATTTGTGGTAAGCCATCTAGGGAATCTTCTTCTGACGATATCATCTTTTTGAGCCTAATATTTATTATTCGAGCCGTATTATAGGCTTATTATCCATCCAACTCAAGGTGTTTATTGTTGATTATAATCTGGTTTTTGCAATGCTTTTATTGATTTGTAGTTACAAGAGTATATCTTACTTTTTATATAAGTACTATGATATTGATGTTAACGTCATTTAGGACAGCATGAATTTCACATTATTACATATAATCTGTGCATTGGTCCGTTATTGTAGATTAAACAAAGACATTTACCGAATTATGGCCTTGAATATATGAACCCAGGTGGTAACCCATCAGGATCTAAGGGCTCGTTAGTTATTGTTAGTGGCTGTTCAGTTGGTGTATGATAAATGAAGCGTTCTATTAATGAAATAAGTTCTAAATCGTTAATTTTCTCAGCATAATCAAGAACGGTATTTTTTCTGTCATCTAAAGCAAAAATCATGTGAATATTAGAGTTTGTATCAATGTGAGACCTATCTGTATGTTCTAGAATAAGTTTAGCTAAATCAAGATGGTTATTACGCACAGCAAGAATCAGAGGGGTTTCATTTTGTATAGATCTTGGGTATAGAAATGCCCCATGATTAATTAATGAGCGTGTTATTTCAATAGACCCTTTTTCTGCCGCCATATGTAAAGGTGTGCAATATCCTTCACAAGAAGATAAATCGATTGATGCCAAACCAGACTCAGTATCTAATATAGCATCAACTACCCTTATCATGTTCCTAGAACATGCCTCTAAAAGAGGTGGTCCAATTTCATCAAGTTTGGTGTTGATGTTTAAATTAGGGGAAAGGTTTATTAATTTCAGAGCTAACTTCTCGTTGTCAAAAAATATTAGAAAATGTAGAGGTGTTAGACCTGTATTGTCATTTTGATTAATTATCCCAGAGGTTGCAGTGTTTGTATCGTGCAACTTATTTAAAATAACTTCAACTAACCTTAACAGCATTCGCTTAGATGCGCTAAGAAGGTGGGTTCCCAATTCTTTATTATCACAAAATCCCAGTTTAGCTTCATGCATAATAAGTTTTATTGCAAAATCTTCATTTTCCCCAGCTATAGCATAATCTAAAGCGGTTAAATTATTGTCATCGGTCATATTGAGTATTTTAATGTTACAATCAAAGGTTTCACTTAAAATGTACTCAGCTAAAATGAAATTTCCAGTGGCACTTGCAAGAACAAGAGGTGTGGTCATATGTTTATTGTGTATATGTAATTGAGCACCATATTCAATTAATAAGTAGGCTATATCATTAAAACCGTGTTTTGCTGCAAGATGTAATGGAGCAATCATATCTATATCAAATAAATTAATTGTTTTGATACCAGCTTCTGTATTCAATATAACTTCAACTACATCTAATAAACCTTGTTGTGTTGCATAATGAAGAGGTGTATCTCCATTGGCACATAGTGCTAACTTGGCTCCATACTTAATTAACTTAATTGATAAATTAGGTTGATAAAATATAGATGCATTTAGTGATGTTAGATGATTATATTTACTATCATCGACATGATTAATTATATCACTATTAAATTCATCGATACTATTTAACATGATTTCAGATAAAACTGATAATTTGTTTGATATTGCAATTGTGAGTGTGGAAGGAGTATTTGCTGATAATTGTTTGAGTTCTTGATTGAACAAAAAGCTTTTAGCCAGTATGTTATTTTTGGATAATAAATTATTTAATGCTTTAAGTCCACTTAAGTTTAAGGAGAAATATATTGATAACGCTGACGATTTCCCGACTACTTTGGTTATAATCCTATCAGAAAATTGTGGCATTCCAGGTCTCATTAAATGTTTGTGGGCTAGAGTGAAATTATTTCCTTCACTTCTTAGATGTTCAATTACTTTTCCAGCATGTCCCGATATTAATTTTTCATTTTTTTCTTGTTTTGCGAAGGCTGCTGCATCTTGCTTTACTTGAACATTACATACATCTCTCTCGCTTCCTTTTTTCCCTTTATAACCTGCTGCTGCATTCATTGACACCACTATGTCATTATTTTTCACAGCCTTGTTTTTTTTAGCACTAACAAGAGCTACTATAATATTTGAATTAGCCCTGAATCTTGATTGTTGTATTGTTGCTTGCTTAAATTCAAGGTCTATTGCTTCATTTGCGATAATGTCAGTAATTATTGCTTCGCGAGTGTGAGTGCTTAACATTACAGCTTTTGCAAGAGGAAAACTTATAGTTTCGGCTCGCTGAAGATAACCTGCCGCCATTTGAGTTATGTCAGAGTCTGCATTTTTGTGATTGCAAATATCAATAACAACATCAATGTGTCCATGATATAAACATTGGCCCATAAGAATATTTAGTGTGATGGTACTTGTGAAGTCATTCGTAGACATTCTTAACAGAGCGTAATCAATAATACCATTACTTGTCAAAGTGGAGTTACTTATTAAGTTATGATGTAACGAGTTAAGTGCTTTCTTTGTTCTTTCAATAATATGATCAAAGGAAGATAGCTCTTCAGTACTTAATTCACCTTGAAGTTTTATCATGCACTTAAGCACTGATGTCATAAATTCAACTCGTATCTCATCTGTGTTTAATATATCTTCACGTGCAAGCAGTTGCTCAAAAACACTTACATCATTAATATGTCCAAGAATTTGCTCTAGCATCTCTATATTTGCATTTGGGTTTGCAGCTATTCTTCTCATCATATCAGAATTAAGAGTCTCACTAAGCCCTATAATGCTCCATAATGTTTCCGTGTCAGAAGTATCTACTGCCTGCTCAACAATAAACTCACGCTGTTGAATTAAAGCATCCATATTTCTCTTAAGTGCATCGATATTACGAGTAATTCCTCTTGCCATATCATCATGTATGCTTTTGTAAAATTCAGAAATCTTCCCAGA
>JABJGS010000002.1 GCA_018703155.1 Francisellaceae bacterium
CATACAGGCACACATACAGGCACACATACAGGCACACATACAGGCACACATACAGGCACACATACAGGCACACATACAGGCACACATACAGGCACATAGAAGTATTATAGGATGCAAAATCAATGTGCTTACACTCATAATGAACTAATTATCTAATTTAATATCTAATACATAAGGCTAAAGTTACTAGAGTGTATAGATGACATGACTGAAAATAAAAAAAAATTCACAGGAACAGTTGAAGTTTTAACTTGGGGAACTCATGATGGGGCAGGTAATGGATTATTGCATTTTCTAGACAAAGATCTGTTTGGAGGCAATGTTGGTCATGCATCTATAAAAATGTCTATCCCTGCGACTGAAGAAAACAAAAAGATATTAGATGAGGAAAATACAACGTATAAAGTAATTAAAACGCAAACACAAAAAGCTTATAAAGAAGAAGATAAATGGAAAAGGTCTCAAACTGACATTTATGAAGAAGAATATTATGAAGTATATTGGAGCTGGTGGCCTAAAAACAAAAAAGACGACAAATTCACATTAGAGACAGATCTCAATAAAGATCGAATCGATGAAAGAGCAGGTGTTGACTTCCCTGTTAGAAAAAAATTTAAAGATATGTTTCAGAAAAGAATGCAACGAGGACGCTTAGGTGGCAGGAAAATCACAGAGGGACCATTTTCTATTATCCATCAAAGAGATCTTTCTGATGAGGATGTTGAGTCTTTCGCTTTAGATTACGAAGAACTCAACAAACAAAATCTTATGAAGTCATGTCAAATTCTCTTCAATAAGATAAGAGGTCATGGCTATGACTTTGAATCTGATCCTAATAAAAAGAAAGATGCTCTGAAAATTTTATCTGAAATCGATATTCCTGAAAATGGCAGCATTGATCTTAACAGCCATACAGTTGATGGAAAGTTACTTTTTTATGTTTTGTGCGATAGCCTTGCATTTTTGGATCTTTCTATTAACAGCAAGTTCCCTGACATTAGCAAATTCACACAAAAAGATTTAGATTTATTCAAAAAATTACTTGTTAAAAAAGGTAAGAAAACTGTTGATGGTAAAATAGGTACAACAGAAAAAATTTTGTTAAACAAAATTTTTGGAGAACAATGGGAGGCTGCTGTTTCTTCTAATCAATTTCTAACATCTCAAGATTGTAGCACCTTGTTAGATATGACAGTAGAGAAATATACGAAAACCAGAAAAGAACATTTAGAAATACCAGAACTAAAAAAAGAAAAGTTTCATCAGTCTGTTGAAAATAAAACAACACAGTTGGCACAAAAAAGCAAATACTATAGGGAAATGCAGCAATGTTTAAATCATGCCCAAAAAATACTTGACAACTTTGACTCTCTAGATGTTGATGGTATAAATTTTCATTTTAAGTTGTCTTCAGAAACAGACGTTCCATCTCATCATACCAAGGATAAAATGAAAGAAATTTTAGAAGCATACATCGTCGCTCTACAAGAAAAAACTGAAATCTTAGGAGTTGAAATTGGTGAACATTGGACTGCAAAAGCAAAAGAAGACGCACTACACTCTATCATCATGAGAGATAATAAAATCAAGAAAATAATAGCATCAGCTTCAAGAACAAAAAAATTAAATACAAAAACAGAAGATGGCATCTCATTGTATGCTGCTAATAACTGGGAAATGCCATATCTATCAAGCAATCATTTAAAAAACAAGCAACAAATAAGATCACTGGAACATCTTCACAAAATAACATTAACAGATAACAGCATCTCATTATCTGAAAAGAGCCAGAATAATTTAGATGAATTATTTAATGGCACTACCACAGAATGGAGAACCCACATTCTAGATTTAACAAGTATATCTGCAAATGAAAAAAAGGACATCGACATATTAATAGAATTAAGAAAAAAAGATATATCCGATAAAATTGAATTACTGAAAACTAAAAACACTCAGATTACCAACAGAATAAAACATTTAAATGAAACCATGAAACCGAAAGCAATTGAAAACCTATCAAACGAACAAATTCTTATGTTTGTAAAAAAAATTGGTGAAGAAGCAGAACCTGAATTTTTAAAAAGAAAAACTGAGCATGAGCTTCTTTCAAAAAAAAGAAAATCATTACCAGAGGTTGCCAGTACATATGAAGATGATTATCAAAGTTGGGGGCTTGCTCCAGATCATACGGTAGAGCTGCCACTAGGCAATGACATAGACGCTATGAACTTAAGAGATATGCTAATTAGAATGAATGAAATAAAAAAAGAAGAAGAATTTGATTTATCTATAAATAATTGTTCAGTTACGGCTGGTAGCATTATTGCAGCTGGTGCCCCTAAAAGATTAAAGCCATTCGCTAAAAAGTTAGCTTTAGGGGCCATAGGTAATCCACAAACAGTTTATTCTTCAGCATTAGAAATTAGAAACCATATAGGAAACAAAAAACATGTATCTCTATTAGATAAAACTTCATTGTACAACTGGAGTCCTCTTAAAATATCAACCAATATAATTGGCAAACAAATCTATAAACTGCTAAATAAAAAAGAAAAAATAATCAACAAAGTTGTTGCAGCGGGAGTATTGTTATTTTTTTCACCTATTTCATTAACATATGGAATTATTAAAAATATATTACAACCATTAAAATCACTACGAAACAATCGCTCTATTTTTAAATATCTAAATTCATCTTCTTCAAAAAAAATGTCATGGAAAGCTATTAAACTTGTATCCTATTTAAGCATTGGAATATCCAGCATAATTTCAGCACCAACAGCACTAGTATCTTACACAACGAATAAAGTTATTAAATATATTAACAAAATGAAAAACAACCGAAAACTCAGCAAGTCATCATTTAATGAAAATACTAATGGTGCTGAAGTGGATAATAGAATTTCTCAAGCTGACAAAGAAAAAGGTGAAAAAATCAAAGAAAGAGTTATTGGACATTTCATAGAAATCTCAGGATTAGAAGCAATCGATGCTTTAAATCAAATGGATGAGGTCCTTTTAAAGGATTTCAACAAGGTTCCGATTTTTTCTCCAGAACAACAACAAACAGTAAACAGCTACCTCGAAACACAAGAGGATTATGTAAAAGATTATTATAGCCAAAGGTTTGACAATGTTCTTAGAAAGGCAAACAGGATAAGTATTGAAGAAGCAGAGCTACATGAGGTTGCCGAACATCTTTTAAACATCGGCTCATCTGATAGAACAAATTCGTCAGAACATCAAGAGCTGAGTAGCTATAAAGCTACATCTCAAGGTTGGCAGGTGAAACCTATTGTTATCTCCTTTCCTGAAAATGACATAATAGACAAAGCTAAAATGAATTTTTATGTTGAAAAAATCATAGCATCATCATCTCAGAAGACGTTTACATTAAGTGCTGATTCTCTTAAAGGTATAGACTATTCAAACACTACGCACACAAAATTTTTAAATGACATATGTACTGAGCTTTATAACACAGGTATAACAATAGAAATAAATGACAATATATTATCTGCTTTAAGTGAACAAAATCCAGAGTGCTCTACTAAATTAAAGTTATTCTCTGAAAAACATACAGTCTCTACCCCTGCACATATATCATCACAGAGTTCCAAAGAAAAAAAAATCTTAGATCGTCCTGAGTAGATTATGTTGATTTTCATGAAATCATGTAGGCACAAGTGAGGTGAGATATACATCTATTATATATTTATAGTTTAGCATGCAAAATATAAAAATCTGTCTTCACTATCTTACCATCTATAGCTTTTCCTTCATCATTGAATACATTAATTTCAACATCAACCCCAGCAGCGTTAAACTCTTTAATATAGTCATTGATGGTTCTAATATTAAAATTAAATTTAGTAAAAGGAAATTGCTCCATAGTTTCTTTGCTTCTTACTGAAAATGACATTTTAGCCTTTGAAGGTAACCATGACTTAACATGCTGAACAAATTTTGTTAAATCATCAATGAAATATAATAGATTGCAAGCAAAAATACCATCTGGTTCCTTCACTAGCTCAGCATCAATTTTTGTACAGTCACCGTGTATTATCTCAAAATTATAAAACCCCATTCCTTTGAGGTTCTTATCAACTAATTTCAACATATCTTTACTGTAATCAATGGCTATATATTTACCATGTTTACCAATAGTTTCTAACACTGGCCTTGAGGTTATTCCATTACCAGCTCCAATTTCAACTATGCTTTGACCTAACTGTATATTTAAAGAATCAATGGTTTTATTTACCATGTTAGAATTGCTATCATTCATGCGTTGAGAAATCTCTTGTCCTTGGCTTCCCATGGGTTTACGCAATTGACGTGCAATGTCTTCCATGTTATTTTCCATTTAACTATCATCTCCATAACAGCATTTTTGGAACTGTTTGCCACTTGCACATGGGCACTTATCTTCTAAATCAACTTGCTCATGCTCATTAAATAATCTTCCGGTATAAAACCATTGACCATCATTCATAGTAAAAGTACTACGCTCATGCATACTCCCGATTAGAGGCTCTTCTGGATCTTTAAAAAACGCTTCAAATTCTACTACACCATGCGTTGGATCTATTAATTTCGCTTCTAACACTACAAGTCCAACCCAATTAACAGATTTAGACCAAGCTAATGCTTCTTCTTCATCAAACTCTTCAACTACTTCACCAATCATCGTTTCTTTTAAATACTTCATATTAATTGTTGCAAAAGCACTGTAGCGAGAACGCATCAATTCCTCTGGTGTACTTGGATTTTTGCTACCATTGTGAAATTGCTCACAACAATTAATATATTCTTGGCCTGACTTACAATAACAACTCATATTCAATCTCACTTATTTAATTTAAAATGTATAAATTTTGATATCACAATATCCTCTGAATCCCATCCGTTCATAAATATTACGCCCAGCATCAGTTGCACTTAAAGTCACACAATCCCTTCCCTGATGCCTACTATTAATTATAGCATCATAGGTCATGGTGCTGCCAACGCCCTGACCTCTTGCAAGAGGCAGAGTAATTACATCCCATATTCCAACTAACCCCTCATTAATAAAAGTGGCACTAATTGCAACAGGGATTGAATCTAATAAACCAATGTAATGCTCAAGGATACTATTATCTGAAACAATCAATTCTTGTCCAGCATCAAAAAAAGTATCTACAGCTAAACTCTCTGATGGAATTAACTCTTTAATTGTAGCTTTCCATAGATGTAAATCATCCATGTTTTTTATTTTTTGTATTTTTAAATTTTCATTTATTCTCTCTGGTAATACTAGTTTACCAACCTCTACCCCCATACCAATTTCTGTTTCATCTAACTTAAGACCCAGTGACAATATTTGCTCTTGTAAAATAACACTTGGATCATATAACCAACAAGAAATTGGGATCCGTTTACCTGCCATTAACTGTACATATTGTTCAACATCAGAAAACCCTTTAGAGCTTAGTTCTTGTTTAGGACATATAATGTTAAACATATCTGAGCGAACACCAGCATCAACTAATAGTAATTCGTCAGTTTCAGTAACTTTCATATTGTGTGCAAAACTTGGTATGTATGAAAATTTTGCTAATGCATTTTTTTTTATCTTATCTATAAAGAAGTTTTTATGCATTGATTTTATCCAACGTAGTTATTGCTTCTTGCAAAGTTGAAACTCCTAGCACTTCAATACCGGATATTTTTTGTTTGGTAGTATTATTTTTCGGTACTATAGCATGAGTAAATCCAAGTTTTGCTGCTTCTTTAAGTCTAGGCTGGCCTGATTGTACTGCACGAATTTCTCCCGACAAACCAACTTCACCAAAAGCTAAGGTTGTATTTTTCACAAATGACTCTTTTAGTGATGAATATATGGCAAGAGCTACAGGCAAATCTATAGCGGTTTCAGTGATCCGAATTCCTCCAACGACATTCACAAAAACATCTTGCCGATATGCCTGAATACCTGCATGGCGATTTAAAACTGCTAAAATTAATGCCAATCGATTCTGATCAAGCCCTACTGTAAGCCTTTTGGGATTTGACATTGCTGTTTCATCAATCAATGCTTGAATTTCAACAAGCAAAGGACGATTACCTTCCCAATTAGCGGTTACGATTCGTCCTGAAGCAACTTTACTCGTTGATGATAAAAAAATAGCTGAGGCATTTTTCACCTCCTGTAAACCTTTTTCTGTCATCGCCAAGATACCAAGTTCACCAACAGCTCCAAAACGATTTTTAATAGCCCTTATCATTCGATATCTACTATCCGTTCCGCTTTCAAAATATAAAACTGTATCCACCATATGTTCTAAAACTCTTGGGCCTGCTAGTTGTCCATCTTTGGTTATATGCCCTACGAGAAAACAGGAAATTCCACTTTGCTTAGCTAAACGTACTAAGAGGCCTGCACACTCGCGAATCTGACTCACAGTCCCGGGTGCTGATGAAAGTGCTTCGGTGTAACAAGTTTGTATTGAATCCATAACAATAACATCGGGAGTCTCAATTGCAATGATTCGCATAATGGCTTCAAGATTAGTCTCCGCAAGCATTCGAATAGGTTTTTGCCCTATAGATAATCTTGTCGCTCGAAGTTTCACCTGACTGAGTGACTCCTCACCAGTTATGTAAAGAACTTTATGAAAGTCACTCAGATGAGCAAATGACTGTAAAAGTAAAGTTGATTTCCCAATGCCAGGATCACCACCAATTAGCACAACAGAGCCTTTAACAAGTCCCCCACCTAGCACACGATCTAGCTCAATGATCCCTGAAGAAATTTGTTCATGTGCCATAATCGAGATGCTCTCAAGATTTTCAACAGTTGCTGCAGTCTGTCCTGAGTATCCCTGCAGGCGCGTACTGCCACGATTTTTAGTAAGTACAGTTTCGCTTAAGCTGTTCCATTTACCACAATCCAGGCATTGTCCAGACCATTTAGACTGAGATGAGCCGCATTCACTACAAAGGTATGCAAGTTTTGTTTTTGACATATGTCTTCCTACAAATTGTTGACCTAGAGCCAACAAAAAAAAATAAAGTTTATATACAACTAGTCGTTAATAAAAATATGGAACATGAACATGAAATATTAATCAATGCGCTGCAGGTTGGCAATAATGGGCTCACTCAAACTTATGAGTTTGTGCTTAATAAAGGCCTCTGTACCAAGGATTGTGTCAGAATTGACGATATTGAGCAAAATGACATAACCTTAATGAATGATGCCGCTAGAGACTTAGAGGGAATGCTCTTCGAGCTCAATCATGTAAGGGTAAATCCCAAAGCAGATAATAGCTTTATAATTAAGGAACTAACTGAAGCATTAGAAAATGCTGGCGTTGAAGTATATAACAGGCCTGAAGAAGAATCCATGAGCGTGTGTTTTCGTCCTCTTGGTGAAATTACGGCTAATGTCAGATTCTACCTTAATAATATTGGCAAACTTGTATTTTTATCACCAGTGCTAAAACCTAAACTAACTTTACATAAGAATACCAATCTACGTAATTTTTCTTAACATTCACCTCTATATGAATAAAAAGAGGATCCTATAAAAGAAAATAGTCTATGACTATTATGGGCTTGAAAAATATATCCACTCTAACCAACTATGCCCTGTCCTTAAAATTATTATTTCACTATTACATCATCATTATTGCTATAAACACATCTCTCCATATTTAAAGTTATTATGTGCACTCCTGTTATCCTTGAATTTGTGATTACAGCTAGGATTATTGAAATGTTATTTGGTGGTACCACTAATACATCCCCTAACAACCAATTTTTCTATTGAAAATAGGCTACTTGTAGCTACATTTCCATTTCCCTAAATCTGGGGGCACCTAATTCTCTCAACCGCTATAGGTACACCTACTCCAACACAAGGATCCTCTTCACCTACATCTGTTCTATCACTAGAATGATGTATGGATTCTGCTAGTTGTCCTCGTAAATACTCTTGTACAATCTGTTTACATGTTTCATCATGTTTAATTAAATCCGCCAAAGAGTCAAAGTCTGGCAAATCTTTCCTACCTCTTAAAATATTGCATATCAGCACAAAACTAATTGATGCTTTTGTCGTAAAATAATTTAATTCTGCATTTCCGCTAAATGATTCTAAACTAGAAAGATCAAACTCTATAGGATATATAATACTACAGTGTGAGGTGTAAATGTTTTCTACTTTTGAGTATCGTTCTGTTACACCAGTAGCTAGTATACGATTATATAAAATATCTTCCTCCTTGCGTACAACAAAGCTTTTTGTATATGTATAGTCATACTCCATATAGTATCCAGGAACACACTCAGCGTGTTCTTGCATTTCAATGCCAAGGCTACAATCTGGGAATATATGTGCTAACAGACAGGGGTATACTTTTTGTAACGACAAGGCTAACGTTATAAATTGAAGATCATTTATTTTCATACACTCACCTCTATGTATTATATAATTAATATTATTAATACAAAGTAGAGCATAAAAAATAAATAATATATACATCATTATCACAAATAGTGCTTTATTTTCACATATAATAAATTTCCCTTATAACACTAAAGTACTATATTATATTCACAGTTCATTAATCAGCAACGACTATCGGAAACTAATCTCTTTTTTAACAAATAGTTTTGTCCTTCCAATAAGTGAAAATACAAACATAACATCCCATGTTATAGCGAATAGAACATGTGATGAGTGCAAGCCATTCCCCACTTACAGACAAGTGTTGACAATAATCTATGTAGTATGTTTGCTATAATTATTTAATGGTGGTCGGTAGTAAAATGTGAAATAAATACCGTTCATTGCTACACACAAAGTGAATAGGTATTCCGTAATTATTGATGAGTTTTACTTGCAAAGCTAACTTTGCAATTATTTTCCATTCCTAAAATTACAAATAAAATATTATTAATGACATGTGAATTTCAATATTGCAAACTATCGCCTTGCTCACAACTATCTATTTCAACTTAATCATGATGACATATATTTTTTAAAACCTAATTTATATTCTCACACATTCTCCTTCCAATTAACAAACAGCAAATAAATCAAATCACAAACAGGATCTTTAATTAAACAATAATCACGCAAATTTACTTTTGTGCTGCTAATTCTTTCCTTTATTTGGGCGTAAGCTATAGATACATTTTCGTTATCAATCAAAAAATCTCTAAAATCAACTGCATAATTCCAATTTTCAGCATTCAAAACTCTAACATGAAGATTACATTCTAGATCATCTATATATCCCTTGAAAAATCTTTTCTCATAACCAACTTCAAAACATTCTGGCTCTTTAAATGGTACATGATCTTGTTTGAAATTTTCAATCAACTCAAATCCAACACTACTTAATTTATTATCAATCAAATCTAATCCTGAAAAGTCTTTAACTGCTAGTTGAATATCAATGATATCTTTAGCTGGCATATTTGGAATTGATGTAGAACCAATATGTTCGATCCCACAAATATTATCACCTAATAAAGATTTAATTTTATTAGATATTTTTTCAAAATCATTAGGCCAACTTGGTTGATATTCAATAATACTAACCTTATCATTCTCCCCCACAATACTTCTCTCCATTATATTTTTATATGCCATATACTATACATAAAGATCTTGTTAAATCAATCAAGAACTTTTAAATGTTATATTAAGATATTTCTTTACTATACATAAACTTCCCTTCATTTTCACAATCAAAATAGTTATTTTTCAGCACATCAAGTAGGATATGTTTTACAATTTGTGCGTTTGCACATAGATCGCACATATTAAGATTATCTATGTCTAACCCTTTAATGTAACAACGTTATAGGATAAGACATTGCACATACGTTTCAAGATTGGTCAGCTAGTTAAAAGTAGACGCCTTGGTGTTCGCGGGGTAATTATCGAATATGACTACACCTATTACCGCTCTGAATCTGCCTATCAACTGCTTGCTAACCAAAGTAGTATTAAAAATAAACCATGGTACTTGCTACTAATGAATGATTCAAACTGTACCATTTATATGCCTGAAGATGAGCTGCTTCCGGATCTAAGTGGTAGAGAAATAGATAACCCCTCCATTAATGAGCACTTTGAAATATTTGCAAATGGCATGTACTACAAAAATAAAGATGATGTAAAGCCATTAGAATCTGTAAAAGATAAATTTTTCATTCGGAGAGTTAAGTAAGGCATTCATAATGACAACGATAAAACAATCAACATTTGAAAATTTGATTCATTTGCTGAAATATTCTCTTACTATAATTGGTAAAGATAAAGATATTTTAAAACCAATGTACAAATCATTTTATCTTGCAACATTCAACTATTCTTTTATCTTCATTACTGCATGTGTGTATTTTTTCAGCATAGGCAAGGCAAACTCTATTCCTACATTATTTTTAATTTTACTATTTATATACATATTCATTCTTCTTCCTTACTCTATTTTCTATCATGTTCGTATGAGAGCTTGTACTAGCTGGACAGTATATCAAACTTTAACAGGCTCTGACATATCATATCAAGATGCATATAATCATACTCGTAAACAAGCTTCTTCATTACGCTGGATAGCTGTTATTGATATTGCTATGTGGTTTCTAACATCGAGTAGTGATAACGGTAATAATCGGAATATATCAGGAGGATTTCTCTCTTCAATAATAAAGAGTATTTTTGCTGAATCATGGGACTTAGCAAAATATTATTCAATACCTACAGTTGTTATCGAGGATACAACAGTAAGAGGCTCAGTTGATAAAATGAAAGAATTAAAGCATAACATCCCGGCAACATTAACTGGTATCTTTGGAATTGATTTTCTTGGTTCGATGGCCTCGATGGTATCTGGATTTATTATTACTCTTCCTATTATGTTGATAGCATGTGGAATAGGACTTTTTGCAAGTAATATGTTTGCTCCAACTACATACTTTAGTTCAGATGGAGGTGAACAAATGATGGTGTTTGGACACTATATGTCATATATTCCACTAATTTTTGGGGCAATTGTAGTCGCTTATACACAGCGTTTATTACAGCTAACTATAAATACTTATAAAATCATTTATTTCACTATCTTCTATACAAGTTTAAATAGAGGTGATGATATTGATGAATCTATGCGTAAGGATTTAACTGAGTATCTAAATTTCAAAGGTGATGATCTTAAAAACTCAGGTGGCTGGGGAGATAAGATAGATAGTATTTATAATATTATCAAAAAGTAGTATTATATAATCATATATTCAAACGAACACTCTATTTATATGGCCTGGTTTTTATATCTTATCAAAGCTAATGATAACACCCTCTATACAGGAATAACCACTGATGTTGCACGCCGATTTCATGAGCATAATTCACAAAGTAAAAAAGCTTCAAAATATTTGCGTGGAAGAACACCTCTAAAGTTAATTGGATGTGTAGAAGTTGACTCACGTAGTGAAGCTACGAAACTTGAGATAGAAATAAAAAAAATGTCACCGAAGGGAAAATTAACTTTATTTAACTACGAAAACCCCAAGGCGAAGCAAAATGCCAATCCAAAGCCCTAGAAATATGCTCTATAACAATATCTCCTTGAACACTAGTCCCTTTAGAATTTAGTCTTGGTGATGACACGGCTATGCCACCTCTTCCTGTAGCTACTGCAACGATTAATCCAGATACACTAGTTTTAGCTGGCATGCCGGTACGAACCAGAAAGTTGCCTGATTCATCATAAACACCACAGGTTGCCATAATTGATACTATTATATTTGAGACCTCTTCACTGATAATTCTTTTACCATCTTTAGATTTACCACCACTCGCTAATAACATTGGCAAACAAACGATAGTTTCAATATCGATTTCATATGAACAAAGACTAAAATATGGAACTAAAACATCATCAATATCTTGCGTTATCACCCCATTACTTTTCATAAGATAAGCCAAAGATCTGTTTCTGTCCCCAGAAATTAATTCAGATTGAAATACTGTTTCACTAAAAGTTAAACTTTTATTGAATATTTTATCTATCCATTTTCGCAGCCAAGCAATTTTTTCCTGTCTATTAGATCCTGGGATCTTATCACTTAGGGCAATAGCTCCAGCATTGATAAGGGGGTTTGATGGAATAGGACCAAATTGCTCTAATGCTATTACTGAAGAAAATGGTTGCCCAGATGGCTCGGTATTTATCCATGAAAATAGTTTTTCAGGTCCAAATTCCTCCATCAGACCTATCAGCAATACAAGCTTTGATATGCTTTGCAACGTTACTTTATGGGTAGGGTTATCTCCGCCTACGAGCTGCTCACCGTTTGTTAGCATTACGGAGCAAGCTAGATAGTCTGGATTTGCTTTGGCAAGCTCAGGTATATAGCTTGCAACAGTGCCATCTTTATTTTGCTGGCCTAAAGCAATCCCGTGATCTATTGCCCTTCTAATATTATTAATATAATCTTCTTTATCCATTTCTCACCTTACCTAGGTCAAAATTAATGCACTGTCTTAATATGAAGTATAGCTTGATGATGCTAGCGTTTTTCACACTTATAGTATTGCTGCAATTTTTTATAATATTCTAGCTGTAATTTCAACCTTTTACCTTGAATAAGGGTATATCCTCGCCTTAATTTACTATTAATAACATTAACTCTATGCTCAATTCTAAGGCAAGATAATTTATACGTTTTAGGATTTGAGGATAAACTATTTTTCTCTCCAGCAAAGCATAATGGTATTGAAACTATTATAAATAATATTATTAGATACCTTATTTTCAAGATTTACATATCACTTTCAAATTAAAAGATATTATCTCTATTATTTATTGGTTTTAATATAGTGTTTTTAATTTTACAAAAACTAATAAGAAAGAAAGACAGTCATTAATAATGAGGTGGATTTTCAAGACACTGAAGCGTATTTTGATAAAAATTTAAGGAAGTATCATCAAAACAAATAAAGAGAACCTGCTCAATTTTTTCTAAATTTAATAACCCTTGGTAAACAGTATCAATAGCTACTTGATGAGCCAATTCTATTGGGTAGCCATATATTCCACAGCTGATAGATGGGAAAGCTATACTACGCAATCCCAAATCATTTGCAATGTCTAGGCTGCGCTGATAACAAGATGCTAACAATTTTGCATCATTTTTATTACCTTCATATATAGGGCCCACAGTATGAATAACGTATTTGCAAGGCAAATTATAAGCTTTAGTATATTTTGCCTCACCAGTCACACATCCACTTAAAGTTCTGCATTCTTCTAACAATTCAATGCCTGCAGCTTGATGGATTGCTCCATCAACACCACCACCACCAAGTAGAGTATTGTTTGCTGCATTTACAATAGCATCAACATCTATTGTGGTAATATCACCACAAATAGCTCGTATCTTGTCTTTAGCTAATATTTGATTAATCATAGGTTGCCTGCTTGGGTAATTGCCAATCTATTTTTCCTCTTCCAGTAGTTTCAAGAAATTTATTTGCTTGTGAAAATGGGGTTGAACCAAAAAAACCTCTGTATGCAGATAATGGTGAAGGATGAACACTTCTAATAACTAAATGTTTATCTTCATTAATAAATTCACCTTTCTTGTGTGCATAGTTCCCCCAGAGTATAAATACTATAGGATTATTTGAGCAATTTAGCTCCTCAATAGCTTTATCGGTAAATTGCTCCCAACCACGTCCTTGGTGAGCACCAGCATTGCCTTCTTCTACAGTTAAAACACTATTCAACATCAATACACCTTGCTTGGCCCAATGACTTAAAAATCCATGTTTAACAGGTTTATACCCTAAATCTTGTTCAAGCTCTTTATAGATATTCTGTAAGGATGGTGGAGGCTTAATATTAGGCTTAACTGAAAAACAAAGCCCGTGAGCTTGATTGGGGCCATGATATGGATCTTGACCAATAATAACTACTTTCACCTTATCAAATGGTGTGTACTCAAAGGCTTTAAATATTTCATTATCTTTAGGGTAAATAACTTTATTACTTTTTTCTTTGACAAGAAATTTTTTTAATTTTTCCATGTAGTTTTGCTTGAATTCACTGCCTAGCAATACTTTCCAACTATCATGTAATACAGCTGTTCTCATCTGTTTATCCTAAATATATTATATTGCAGAGGATAACAAGCTATTACTATTTCAATCAAGAAAGTTATTTAAATTACCGACTTTGACAAGATGCTACAAGATATGCAAAAGTAATCAAGCACATATACTCAAAATTGGTTAATTCTATACTAGAATATATTTTAATGGTGTATTTCACTTAAAAGGTTACATGGATGAAAAGTTATAGCTACAAAACTTACAAATTAATTATTAGCATGATTCTATTAATGTTTATAAGCTCAACATATGCTGGAACTAGCTGTAGATGCAAACCAAATCAGGATTGCTGGCCTAAAAAAATCCTTTGGGATAATCTTAGGGAATCTATGGATGGGAAACTATTCCAAGGAGTATCATATCTAAAAGAATGTATTGACGCCCCCAAAAGTGAAGCTTGTGAAACTTTATTATCCCAAACTACCAACCCTTTCTATTTGGAAGAACAACCAACAGCAACGCAATCTACAGGATGGTTTAAAGCTTGGGAAAACACACCTAGTAACTATGTAGCAGAAGTAATGAATGCACAGGATATTGCTAAAGTTGTGAAATTCGCAAAACAACATAATATCAAAATTGTCATAAAAGGTACTGGCCATGATTATCTTGGCAGAAATAATGCTCCTGACTCTATTTTAATCTGGACACACCAGATGCGTGCAACCCAGATGCATACTAAATTTATTCCTCATGGATGTAGTGAAGAACATACAAACCTGCAATCCCTATCTGTTCAAGCTGGAACAAGATGGTTAGAAGCATATGATATGGCTACAAATAAGCATAATAGATATGTTCAGGGTGGCGGCTGTACTTCTGTAGGTGCTGCAGGAGGATTTGTCCAAGGTGGCGGTTATGGGAGCTTATCTAGACAATATGGCTCAGGTGCATCTGGCGTACTTGAGTTTGAAGTGATAATAGCAAATGGCGATATTGTTATTGCCAATGAATGCCAAAATCAAGATTTATATTGGGCTTTAAAAGGAGGTGGTGGTAGTACCTTCGGTGTAGTATCAAAAATAGTTTATATGACACACCCATCTTCAATAACCTCTGGCATAGTATCTGGAGAAATTAAAGCTAACAGTGACGCTGCTTTTCTGAAAATTATTTCAAAATTAATGAATGTATACAAAAATAATTTTGTGAATGCTCACTGGGGCGAAATGATAAAAATCAAATCTAATAATACAATTTCATTGGCATTGGTTTATAGAGACTTAAAAAAACCAGATGTTGAACTAATCTTATCACCACTTAAAGAGCTTGCAGATGAAAATGATGATATTAACTTTAAAGTTGATGTTAACCCTATTGATGCTGTGAAAATGTGGGATCCTGATTACATGGAAAAATCTCTTGGTATAGTTGTAAAAGATACACGTTCTAACCAACCTCAAAATCAATATTGGTGGAAAGGAGACGGCGGCCAAGTCTCAATGTTTTGGCATGAATATCAATCTACATACCTGCCCAAAAGTTTATTAGAGGACAATAATATTGACTCATTTGCGAAAGCATTATTTGATGCATCAAGATTCCATCAACTTGATATACATATCAATAAAGGTTTATACGGATCCGCACATGATGCTCAGGAGCGCCAGAAGAATACATCTATGACTCCTAAAGCTCTTGATGCTATCGGCCTATTATTAATAACTTCAGGAGAAGCAAGAACCTATCCTAACATAATAGGAAAAGAACCAAACCTTGAAAAAGCTAATGTACTCGTTGAAAATGGACACAAAGCTATGAAAATAATAAAAGATATAGCTCCAAATGCTGGTTCCTACGCTAATGAAGCTAGTTATTTTCAAGAAAATTGGCAAGAAGAATTTTGGGGCGACAATTACGATAAGCTTTTTGATATTAAAAACAAGTATGATCCAAATGGACTTTTCTTCTGTCATCAATGTGTTGGTAGTGAGATTTGGTCGGATGATGGAATGTGCAAAAAAAAGTGACAACTATCGATAAACCACAAAGTGTTACCATTCTTAATGAACGAGCTGAATCTTTAAGCGGTAACACTCTTGGGCAGATTGCTCATAATTTAAATGTTAACCTACCAAATAATTTGAATTTTAATAAAGGTTTAATTGGTCAACTTATAGAGCATGTCCTGGGTGCAAGTGCTGGAAATCTTCCCATTCCTGATTTTCCGCAACTTGGTATCGAACTGAAAACCATTCCTATATCTCCAAACAATAAAGTCTTAGAAACTACTTATGTTTGTACTGCTCCAATACCTCCAAAAGACTTTCATTTTGACCACTCAACTGTATTTAAAAAACTAAAAAATGTTCTATGGATACCTTATGTCGTATATAAAAATGAGCCTATTAGCAGTTATCAATTCAAAAGTCCTATCTTTTGGTCACCAACAGAAAAGCAATATCAAATTCTTAGAACTGACTGGGAAGAATTAACTGAAATGTTAAGTTTGGGACAATTCTCTTATATTAGCTCACACATAGGCACAAGCCTACAATTAAGACCAAAAGCTGCAAACAGCAAACAAATGATCCAAGTTTTGGATGAACATGATAATAAAATTAAAATAGTCCCCAAAGGATTTTATTTAAGAAAAACTTTTACCAGCAATATTATTTTTAATTAGTAGATGATTTTCCTTTATTTTCATTAGCAACACACATAGCAACACTAGCTGTTGATGTAACTATTTCATGCGCTTCAATCTACTTCTCAATGTATAATAATAGCTATCTAACCTTTTAATCACTCCCTATATTTTGCCTAACATCTTATTAATTCTCATATTATTTACGTGCAACCGCATTAAATAAACGTATCATTTAGGTATGTAAAATGAAATTATCTCTCTAATATATTTTAAAATAAGCATTTCATGTGTAGTGTCACTAATAATTGAAAATGGTTTACAATTAATCTAACTGTTAATTTACTACTCATTTCTAAACATATTTCATAACATTGCATACTTTATTTCTGCATCCACAGTCTAGGTCGGACACCGGCAGACAAACCTCTGTATAAATGCAAATAACTTATATAATATCCAACCAATCATCTATAAATTTTATATTATTATAGAAACTATATTAGATGTTCATGGTCTAACTATATATAGTAGTAAATATTCAGTTGAGATATTGTTATGCCAGAAGATGAGAACGATACTGACAAAATTAAAGCCCATGAAAAGGTGATTTTCCAAGAAAAATCAGCAACGTTGCATGACAAAGAATTACAAAAAAATGCCAACCATAAACATAGTGAAGACCATAATAGAGAAGAAGAAGAAAGCATAGAAGAGAACAAAGAGATCAAACATGCAGCTCTAGAAAAAACCATAGTATTAACAGCTATGGGGCTAGTATTTGTTGCTACAGTTGTAACTGGTGGTATAGCTCCACTAATTATTGCCGGTGCTGCTGCCACCTTAAATTTTCTCGTAGTACCCTTGAAGATGAAAATAGATGCAAAAATACGTGGCAAGCATCGTAAGATGGTTAAAACCACTATCGCAACAAATACCACTAGAAGAACTATTGAAATAAGTGCCTCCTTTTCTGAAGCAGGAAAACATGCTTTTGTTTTTTCAGCTTGTGCTGCAGTCTTCAATGTAATAGCTCTTCCTCTTGCTGCATTCGTTCTTGTTGCTAGTGTTATTTCATTTGCAACAGCTATAATAGCTTATAAAAAAAATCCTTCTTTTGCGGCTAAATGTGCAGTCACTGGAACATTTTTCACGATGGCAGCTTCAGGAACAGCTGTTGGACTTATGATTGCAGGAGCTATAGCAGGCACAGCTCTAATGGCTAATCCAATTACAGCTCCCATTCTTGCCGCTGTAATTGTCGGTGGCTCAATAGTCAAGGCAGCCCCATTCATACATAAATTTTTCAAGAATATCATTGCCCCTAAATTTAAATCATGGTTTAAAAGAAAACCTAAGCCAACCGTTAATGAAAACAATCTCGATATAAATAGAAAGAAACTTGAGAACGACCTAAATAACAAAAAGAAAAAAACTATAGATGAAAAACTTAGTGACAGAGATATAAATACAAGAACATTTAAAGAAAAATCCGGACCAAATCCAACACCCAAGTCAAATCTTGTGTCTACTGCAACTAATGTTGTTCCTAGACCTAATGTATCGCTAACACCCAATGTTCCCAATACAGCCACTGTACCTAATACAGCTCCTGCAACAAATTCACGAAATTCTCATCCAATTCCTGTACCTAATTCTGCTCCTGCAATAAACTCATACAATACAGTGAAAATTTCTGCGCCTTCTATAGAATTATCACTTGCTGACAAATTAAAAAGTGAACTTGAAGCTTTAGATGATAGAGCCAAAATTGTTTCACCAAAACCAACATCTTGTATTTCTTCTCCTGTACCTATCGGAGAGATAAAGGATAAACGTAGAGAGGAAGACGGACCTGATTTAATAGAAAAAAAGGATAGAGACAGGAAAGAATTTACAGTTATTGCAGAAGCCATATCTGAAGCAGAGCAAAATCATGTTGGTTTGTCTGAAACACCATCAAGTAAAAGAAAAAAAACAGATAAAGAAATAGATGTACTACAAAGAAATATCGAAGAAATATCTCGACATGGAAAACAAAAAACATCTTTACAAGAAATTGCTAAAGAACAACCTGAAAAACAAAAATCTCATCGCTCGACACCATCGTCATCTGAACATTTATAAGGAGGTATCGTGGTAGCAAGAAATAATAACATACGTGATCTTCATAGAACTATGAAAGATATTCGGTATGACAAAATTAAATCTCTTTCAGAAGTGGAGGATGATGATCTTAGAAAGCGTAAAGAAAAAGCCACATCGCATTGTAAAACGGATAGAGTAATTGCATTAGAAAAACAGAAAGTTCTCAAAACCCTAGCGTTATCACGCGAAAAACGTCAGCAACAACAACACACTGACTATATGATTTACAACCAACTAATGTATGAATATAACAAACAGCTTCTTGACAAATCTATTAAATCTAATAAAAACAAAAGTAATGCACAAAAGGAATGTCTTCTGAATTTTGCTGGAGCAGCTCTCGCAATGATCGTCTCCTTTGCTAGTGGTGGCCTGATTCCTAGCCTTATAATGTTAGTAGCTGGCCTAGCTACTATGGGCGGTTTTTTTTATAAATCCTGGACTGTATCTGATGATGTAAAAGGTGGCAAACGTACTTTGATTAAAAGTATGTTGGCTGGTTCTTTCATGAAAAGAACTGATGATATTTTGAAGGGTTGTTTTATGATTGGCGGTTTAACCGGTGTTATGTTAGGGGCTGCGTTACCATTTGCAATTATAACCTTTGCGGCAAGTGCCTTAGCGTTTGCCGCTTCAGCCTATGAATATAAAAGAAACCCTTCAAAAGCTGCTAAATATGGTCTAGCTGGTACTGGTCTAAACCTACTTGGTTCAATGGCAATGACTGGTGTTGCAATAGCCGCTTTAATAGTTGGGGCAGCAGCACTTTCTAATCCCATAGGACTAGCTATAATTGGCACATTCCTAGTTGCTGGAGCTATAGTCAAGTTAAAAATATCAATAAGTAAAAGTATGAAAGCTAAAGAGAAATTAAAGGACATACAAGAAAGACACGATTATTATGAAGCAAATTTATCTGGAAATAAAAATGACAACTTATTATCTAACTCAATGTCTCTATCTTTAGAATGTATAGATGATATTATTAATATAAGAGCTCACAGGGCAAATAATCAGCGTGAAAATACAAAATTTACTAAAAAAACCAGAGAGCCATTACGATGGACAGACTCGATTATTCCAACAAGAAGTACTACGCCCAGTCAGCAATCTACCACGAAACAACTATCCACTCCAGAAGCAAAATCTGCTCCAGCAGCCAAAGCCAAGTCTACTCCAGCAGCTAGATTTACTTCCTCACGAGAAAACGCTTCTGTACCAACTGGGCCATCACCAAGTATGTCCAGAACCACTACAGATGATAAGCCATCTCGAACCACTACAGATGATAAGCCATCTAGAACTACTACAGATGACAAGCCATCTCGCAACCCTAATACTGTAAAAAAGAAAAAATGATCACCTTAATTTACACCTTTATTACTGTTAGATTTTATCTTTGTCGCATCTAATATTTAAATGATGAAATTGTTAATTAACTATTCATATAACAAGAATATATTATTGTTATATTTTAAAGGAAAGCAATTTATCAAAATGATAATTTTAATGGCTGTACGATATAGAGTATTGTCGTGAAATTGAATTTCACTACAATATCTATTGTTATTGTAGTGAATAGATTAAATGGATATCGTGACTTTTAGAGAGTTTACGACAAAGCCGTGACATATGCCCAAAAGGATTCTATCAAGGCTTTATCGCAAATTTTAAAATAAATCAAAGTCAGTGTAGCTATGACAATAATGATGACTTTATCGCAAACTTTAAAATAACTTAATTTTTTAGATTATTTTTCAATTAACTTTTCTGAAAATTTAAGCTCCTGACCAAATGCCCCCATTGTATTACACTAATTTAATACAGATAACATAATAAAAGATAAAGCTATATTCATAATACTAAGATTAATTATCATACCCCATCAATTATTTTTTCTTCGGCAAATATAAATCGGTAATAGAGCCTTCAAATGCCTCTGCTGACTGACATATAGTCTCTGATAAAGTTGGATGAGGATGAATAGTTAATGCTAAATCCTCAGCATCACACCCCATTTCAATAGCTAAAGCTGCCTCAGAAATCAAATCTCCTGCATTTATTCCAACAATTCCCGCACCTAAAATTTTATTAGTTTTAGGATCAAAGAGTACCTTGGTCAGCCCCTCATCTCTAGCCATTGATAAAGCTCTACCACTAGCCATCCACGGAAAGGCTCCTTTTTCGTATGCAATTCCTTGCTCTTTAGCTTGAATTTCAGTTAGGCCAACCCATGCAATTTCAGGATCGGTATATGCTACTGCTGGAATACATTTTGGCTCAAAAAAGTGCTTCATGCCACAAATAACTTCAGCAGCTACCTTTCCTTCTGGTATCGCCTTATGTGCTAACATAGGATTGCCAACAACATCCCCAATAGCAAATATATGCTTTATATTCGTACGCATTTGTTGATCAACTTTTATAAAACCTCGCTCATCAACATTAACACCGGCTTTATCAGCATCAATTAAAGCACCATTTGGTGCACGCCCGATAGATGCAAGTACCTTATCGTACCTAATTGCTTCTTTCGGTGCTTTTTTCCCTTCAAAACTAACCCACAGGCCATCAGGTTTAGCTTCAATATTTGTAACTTTAGTTTCAAGCATTACTGATTTAAAAGATTTAGTAACACGTTTCTGTAAAGGCATAACCAGGTCTTTATCTGCACCAGGAATTAATCCTGGGGTAAGTTCTACAATAGATACATTACTGCCTAATGCATTATATACTGTCCCCATTTCCATACCAATAATGCCACCACCCAAGACTAACATCTCGTTAGGAACATCTTTTAACTCTAAAGCTCCTGTAGAATCAATCAACCTTTCATCATCAGGGAAAAATGGTAAATTAATAGGCTTAGAGCCAACAGCAATTACTGCGTTCTCAAATTTTATAGTAGTTACGCTATCTTTATTTGTAACTGTTAATTCATTTGCGGAGGTAAATCTTCCTTCACCATGCACTATTTGAACTTTTCGTTGTTTAGATAAGCCAACAAGACCTTGAGTTAATCTGTTAATAATAGAGTTTTTCCAAGTTCTTAATTTATCAATGTTGATATCTGGTTTATTGAAAGTAATACCATGTTTTGCCATATCATAACTTTCATTGATTACTTTGGCAGAGTGTAATAGAGCTTTTGATGGTATACAACCAACATTCAAGCACACGCCACCAAGACTGTCGTAGTATTCAACAAGGACAACTTTTTTTCCTAAGTCTGCAGCTCTAAATGCAGCAGTATATCCCCCAGGACCAGAGCCTAAGACAACAACCTGAGTTTCTATAGAATTAGTCATTAATTTCCCCTATAACAATAATCTACGAATATCTGATAATTTTTCTACTAAATACTTACTAAATCTAGCCGCTTCCGCGCCATCTATTACACGATGATCATAAGATAATGATAACGGTAACATTAACCTAGGTACAAACTCACCGTTTTGATATATGGGTTTATGTGAAGATTTTGATACGCCTAAAATAGCTACTTCCGGTGCATTAACAATTGGAGTAAATGCATGACCTCCAATTCCACCTAAGCTTGAAATACTAAAACAACCACCCTGCATATCTCCAGGCTTTAATTTAGCATCTCTGGCCTTGATACTTATTTCACCAAGCTCTATAGCCAATTGGAATAAACCTTTTTTATCTACATCGCGGACTACAGGCACTACTAGACCATTCGGTGTATCAACAGCGATTCCAATATGATAATATTTTTTGATAATCAATTTATCTCCTGATGGAGCAAGAGAACTATTAAATCTAGGAAATTCCTGTAATGCTGCTACAATTGCGCGCATTAGGAAAACCAATGGTGTCAATCTTATACCTTGTTTCTGTGCTGCATCTTTCTGCAATTTCCTGAAATCTTCTAAGTCAGTAATGTCAGCTTCTTCAAAATGTGTTACATGCGGTATGTGCAACCAATTTCTATGTAAAAATTTCCCACTTATAATTTTAATACGGCTGAGATTTTGCTCCTCAATATCACCATATTTAGAAAAATCAATTTGGGGCATCTTACCAATAAAATCATTATTAGTTTGGGGGTTCCCCTCACCTTTAATTTTATTTTTAACATAAGAATATAAATCTTCTTTTATTATTCTATTTTTCCGGCCACTACCAGAAACATCACTTAAATCAACACCCAAATCTCTGGCCAATCTTCTGACTCCAGGACCTGCGTAAGCAGATTTAATATTAGACTTCATCTGAATGTCATTTGCCTTTTCAACTTCTTTTGACAATATTTTTTCGGCTATAGGCTGATGTGGTTGTGATTTAGATTCAGACTTATTAATTAGTTTGCTGAGCATACTACCAATATTATCACCCTGATTAACTTTATCACCAACAATAATTTTGAAATTTTTGAGAACCCCAGCAAAAGGCGCTGGTATATCCATTGAGGCTTTCTCACTTTCAATCGTAAATAATGATTGCTCTTTATTTACGGTATCACCACTCTTTACAAAAACTTCAATTACTTCGACACTTTCTTCTGTCCCTATATCTGGAATAATTATATCAACACTTATCTCATCAATGGATTTTTCTGTATCTATATTGTCTTTAAGATTTATTGATTTAGTATCTATTATTTTCTCTGATTGTAATTTTGTATCTATTTTAACATCACTTGATTTTAGTAATAAGACATGATCTCCCATTTGCACCTTATCACCTACTTTAACTGATATTTTTTCCACTTGTCCAGAATCAGGTGATGGAACTTCAACCGTAGCCTTGTCTGTTTCAAGAGTAATTAAGCTTTGCTCTTTTTTAATAACATCACCAACAGCAACTAAAATTTCAATTACTGTTACTTCTTGTGAATCACCAATGTCAGGTATTTTAACTTCAATCATATCTTGCTCTAAAATTAATTATACTAAAAATGGATCTGGTTTTTCATGGTTAATACCTAGATCAGATCTGGCTTTCAATAATTTATCTTTACTAAATTTACCTTGTTCATACAAACTATAAAGCGCCATATAAGCCACATAGTTTCTATCAACTTCAAAAAATCTTCTTAACTCAACTCTAGACGAGCTGCGTCCGAAACCATCAGTCCCTAATACATAATATGGTCTTTTAACATATTCCCTGACTTGCTCTGGATAAGATTTAACATAATCTGTAGCTACTACTACAGGCACATCACTACGTCCTAAAATTTGCGTTATATATGGTTCCCGCTCATCACAATCTACATTGACCCTATTATATCTTGTACACTCACGTCCATCTCTAGCTAACTCTGTAAAGCTTGGTACTGAGTACAAATTAGCACTAACACCATAATCAACTAATATTTCAGAGGCATATACAACCTCATTAAAAATAGCTCCAGATCCCAATAAATCAACCTGCATGGTTTCTTGTTCTTTAGCTTTTTTGAAACAATAAATACCCTTTATTATGCCATTTTTAACATTTTCATCTGGAATTGGTGCCTGTATATAGGTTTCATTTAAGACAGTAATGTAATAATACACATCTTTTTGATCTTCAAGCATTTCTTTAAGGCCCTGCTCAACAATAACTGCCACTTCAAAGCCAAAACTTGGATCATAACTTTTACAGTTTGGTATTACACTTGAAAACACATGACTATGACCATCTTCATGCTGCAATCCTTCACCATTTAAAGTTGTTCTACCTGAGGTTGCGCCAATTAAAAAACCTCTTGAGCGTGCATCAGCACCAGCCCATGCTAAATCCCCAGTTCGCTGAAAACCAAACATAGAATAAAATATATAAAAAGGTATCATTACTTTATTATTATTACTATAAGATGTTGCTGCAGCTATCCAGGAACACATAGCACCACCCTCATTAATCCCTTCTTGCAAAATCTGTCCATTTTGGGATTCTTTATAAAACATTACTTGAGCCGAATCCACGGGTTCATAAAGCTGTCCTGTTGTAGCATATATACCTAATTGACGAAATAATCCTTCCATACCAAACGTTCTAGCTTCATCAGGAATTATCGGTACAACTCTGTTACCATAAGTTTTGTCTTTACAAAGCGCTGTTAATATTCTAACAAGCACCATTGTAGTTGAAATCTCACGCTCAGCAGAGCCACTTAAAAATGCTTTAAACATTTCACTTGATACAGAAAATTTCTCATCAGAAGTTGAACGACGATATGGCAAGTTACCACCTAACTCTTTGCGTCTAGATTTAATATATTTAATTTCAGCACTATCAGCGTCAGGCTTATAAAATGGTACTTCTGCTATTTTATCGTCAGGAATTGGAACGTAAAAACGATCCCTGAAAGCTATCAATTGATCCTTTGCCATCTTCTTTGTATTGTGTGCTGTATTCATTGCTTCACCTGCAGAACCAAGCCCATAACCTTTGACTGTTTTGGCTAAAATAACTACAGGTTGTCCTTCATGCTTCACTGCCTGACTATATGCTGAATAAATTTTTTGCGGATCATGGCCTCCACGCTTTAAGCGCCAAATATCTTCATCAGACATATGCTCAACCATTTCTTTTAACTCAGAGTTTGCACCAAAAAAATGTTCTCTAGTATACGCACCACCATGGGCTTTATAATTTTGGTAATCACCATCTAACGCTTCATCCATACGTTTTTGCATAACGCCATGATGATCTTTCGCAAATAAGGGATCCCAAGAACCACCCCAAATAACTTTAATTATATGCCAACCAGCACCTCGAAACACACCTTCAAGTTCCTGAATTATTTTTCCATTACCTCGTACAGGTCCATCTAACCCTTGTAAATTGCAATTAATCACAAAAATTAAATTATCTAATTTCTCTCTTGCTGCAACAGTTAAAGCCCCTAATGATTCTGGCTCAGACATTTCACCATCACCACAAAAACACCAAATTTTCCTACCTTTATTTTTAATAATATCTCTATTTTCAAGATACTTAGTAAATCTAGCTTGATAAATTGCCTGCAAAGGTCCCAGTCCCATAGAGACTGTTGGAAACTGCCAATAATTAGGCATTAACCATGGATGTGGGTATGATGACAACCCATCATGATCTATTTCACGTCGAAAATTTTCTAGTTGTTCTTCTGATATAACACCCTCTAAAAAAGATCTAGCATATATACCTGGAGATGCATGCCCCTGAATATACACTAAATCACCTGGAGTGTTTTCACCTTGAGCTTTCCAAAAATGATTAAATCCTACATCATAAAGTGCTGCTGAAGATGCAAAACTTCCGATGTGACCACCAATATCTGGATCTTTTTTTACTGCACGAACCACCATTGCCATAGCGTTCCATCTAATGATAGCTCTAACTCTACCCTCTAAATCTAAATCTCCTGGGTATGAAACTTCCTCACTAATCTTAATGGTATTCTTATAAGCAGTATTAAACATTGGGGCTAATGGGCAACCATGATCATTAACATAACGCATCATTTGTCGCATTAAGTAAGTAACTCGATGATGACCATCTTCCTTTAGTGTTTGGGCAAGAGAATCTAACCATTCTTGGGTTTCTTCTGAATCAATGTCATTATCATTTTCAATAGTCATTACTTACCTCATAAATTCCAATATATCATGGAAAAAAATATTGCTAGTAGCGTCCAAATTAATTTTGCTCGTTGGACCAAATCTATTTCATCAACTTTGCCTACATCTCCCAAAGCCGCGCTTCCACATTCTAAAACTATTACATTGGCTCTAGTTTCTTTAACGCTTAAAAAACGTTTTAATCTATAAAATGCTGGGTCAAATTCTCCAACCAGACCATATATGGTGCCAGTGAGGAATGCCGGGATAAGCCTTAGCCATGATATAATAGTAGTGTAAAATTTATATTCTAAGTTGCTTATATGCCGTAAATTATGTGTTATATAATACACGCCACAACCAATAGGTCCAAGTACTGCAAACCAAAACAGTGGCGTAAAGGTATTACTATGAACTTCATTCAACAATGGCTCTTTATTTACCTCATACTCTTCATTAAGACATATCAGCAAAATCAGTGTACTAAAAAGTAAATCACCCCATTTACCCAAAAAACTCTTCATTACAAAAGCAAGAACAGCTAAGGCAAAGATTAGTACCACCCATAACATTATGGTAATACTTCTTGTATGGAGTCTAGGAGATATTCTAGAAAAGCTGTTCCAAAAAGCAGTCGCTGGTGAATTATGAAGAGCAAATTTATTACTAAACTCTGCATTGTTAATGAGTATCACGAACAAAATAACAAGTGGCCCGAGCATTAACTTTTCTCGTTTATTCTCTCAATAATGGTATCAAAGCTTATTTCATAGACGCTATCATTACCATTCAACACAAACACTGGTTTTCCAGGCTCTTTTTCATCAACTTTTGCTTCATTTTGAAAATGATGAGGATCCCACTCTACAATTAGAGCACCATCTTTTTGATGAAGATTTATTTTAATAGCACCAATTAAATCATCAACATTCCAAGGAGGAAGATCTCTTTCTACTATAGAAACAATAAGCTGAGTTGCTTCTCCATTAGAAAATTCATGCTCCCAAAGCCTAACTTTCTTAACTGATTTCAAATGCTTTGCAAGCCAATGAGTTGGATAACTAGGAACTCTGAAATAACTAGATTTGCCATAATTGCTATACTCTACAATACTCAGATAGACCTCATCACCACCGGATTCACTTTCCTTCGTTACACTTAAGGCAGAAACCTCTAACTGAAATTTGTGAGTCGAAATTGGAGCATTATCTGCAATTGAAACTTGAGTTATCCCTAGTGCAACACAAAAACCTAGTACAACACGAAAAACAAACGCAACTAACTTGTTCGGGTGATTATTCAATAACTTCATTATTACTAGCCCCAGTGAATATTAGATCTTGACGGCGTCTCCCAGGTAAACCAAGGATCCATATGCATTTAGCTCTAATGGTTCCCGCCTTGAATCAGCGCAAGGAAAATAGCTTAGCTTTTCGATAAGCTCCCAGATGGAAACTTTTTCGATTTTACACCAATCAATGTTCCTGAGACAGCATGTCACCGTGTCTAACATTACCGTCGGCCCACCACTAGCCGCATACATATAAACAATCTTAACAAAAGAATTTCGTGACTTCAATCTGTCCGATACCTTATATTTTCATCGTAAATAGCTGTTTTTTTGAATAAGTACTGCTGCTGCCAGTTTGTGTATACAACTAACATTCAATCATGCCCTCAAAAAATCAAATTTAGCAACTTAATTACTGTCGCGAAAGATCATTTGACTCTTGTCCTAGATATAAACAGATCTTCACAACACCACCGATTAGGTGACATACCACAAAAACTGAAAGCAATTCCTACATGCATATTATTAAGACCATATTAATAAGTACGACCTACACTTGTAAAAATAAACTAAAATAAAATTTTCTATTTTATGAAAAGTTGTAAATCAAATAACAAATAACTAGTGATGCAACTGCATTTACAAATATTTATGCTATGCTCAATTTAACAGTTAACAAAAATAATATTAGACAATGTGTAAAATACCTTGGAGATTGGCATGATTAGCAAATTTAATAAAGCGTTTTCACTAATAGAATTAATGATCGTAATTGCGATTATTGGTATTTTAGCCTCAATAGCAATACCGGCATATGGTGACTACATTGGTAGAGCAAAAACAAGTGAACTGCTAACCGCTTCTGGTGGCCTCAAAACAGCAATTGTTGAGTATCGAGTTGTGAATGGTAACTTTGCTGCCGCTACTACTGATGAAGCTATTGCCAATGTTTACGGTGTAACTAGCCCAGCTTTACTGGCAGACAATATTAGTAAAATAACGATTAACAATCCTGACACAAGAGTTAGATTGATTATTGAAGGAATTGATGACCTAGGTATTAGCCTTGTATTTACCGGTTCTTGGCTCAACAATGGCGTAGCTTGGGAGTGTGCATCTACAGGGAACAAAAAATTTGCTCCTTCATCCTGTCGCAAAGACCCTACGAATTAATAACAACATAAGAATACTCCAAAATATTATACTAAAAGAAGCGGGCTCTAAGCCCGCTTTTTTTTTAAGTACAAATCTTCGTGTGAGTAGTTAGATAATAAGCTAAAATTAACATTAGGGGACAGATATACCTTGCTGACCTACAACACCTAGGAATTGATATGCTTACAGGCTTAGCTAAAAACATTGTCGATAGCGGAATCATAAACGAACAACAAGCTGCAGATGCCACTGATAAATCACGCAAAGCAAAAGTATCCTTTGTAAATTACTTAGTAACTAACAATATTGCAGATCCAACACAAATTGCACTTTCAGCATCACAAGAATTTGGTCTGCCATTTTTTAATCTCGACACATATGATATGCAAGTCGCATCTCCTAAAACAAATTTAAAAAGTAAATTCCTGATAGAGAACAGAGTTGCTCCTTTATTAATTAGAGGTGGTAAGCTTTTTATAGCGGTATCTGATCCAACACATGTCAAAGCTTTAGATGATGTTAAATTTCAAACGAACCTATCTCCTGAAGCTATTGTTGTTGAGGATAGTAAACTAGATGCATTAATTGAAGAACTTGAGTCTCTACAAGAAATGTCTTCTCTCGATGATCTTGATGATGAGGGACTAGACTCTTTAGATATAACTAGTGGCGAAGAAGATCCTGGTGCTGGCGATGCTGGTGCTGATATTGACGATACTCCCATAGTAAAATTTGTAAATAAAATGCTCCTTGATGCAATTAACATCGGTGCATCAGACTTGCACTTTGAACCATATGAAAAAACTTACAGGATCCGATTTCGATTAGATGGCGTATTAATGGAACATGCAAAACCACCTCAAGCACTCGGACCCAGAATATCAACACGATTAAAAGTAATGTCAAGTTTAGATATTTCAGAAAGAAGAATACCTCAAGATGGTCGCTTTAAAATGCGCCTAACAAAGACTCGTGCAATTGATTTTCGTGTTAGCACATGCCCTACTATCTTTGGTGAAAAAATTGTAATGCGTATTTTAGATCCCACAAGTGCACAACTGGGTATTGAAGCTTTGGGGTACGAAGATTTTCAAGAGAAATTATTTCTAGAAGCAATTCATAAACCTCAAGGTCTGGTTTTGGTAACTGGGCCAACAGGAAGTGGTAAAACCGTTTCTTTGTACACAGCCTTAAATATTTTAAATACGGTTGAAACAAATATCTCAACCGCAGAAGATCCAGTTGAGATTAATTTAACTGGTATTAACCAAGTAGGCATGAATATCAAAGCTGGTCTTACTTTTTCTGCAGCACTTAAATCTTTTTTAAGACAAGATCCTGATATCATTATGGTTGGCGAGATCAGAGATATGGAAACTGGTGGAATTGCAGTAAAAGCTGCTCAAACTGGTCATTTGGTACTTTCTACTCTACACACCAATAGTGCTCCTGACACCCTAACTAGACTTATTAACATGGGGATCCCCGCATATAACCTAGCAACATGTGTAAATCTTATTATTGCACAACGCCTTGCTCGAAAATTATGTGAAAGATGTAAAGAAAAAGATGAAGTACCAAGTTCGGCCTTAGTTGAGCTTGGGTTTAGAGAAGATGAAACAGATAGCCTTGAACTTTATAAGGCTGTAGGCTGCCCGCAATGCAAAAAAGGTTATAAAGGTCGACTCGGTATTTATCAAGTAATGCCCGTCAGTGAAGCTATAGGCAAACTTATTTTGAATGGCGCAAATGCTATGGAGATAGCCAAGCAAGCATCGGAAGATGGTGTATGGAGTATCCGTGAGTCTGGACTAAATAAAATCAGGGCTGGCTTAACAACTATTGAAGAAATTGAAAGAGTTACAAAGGAATAGCAAATGGCCAAGAAAAGCATCTCTACAGCATCAGAATATAGCTATTCAGCAAAAAACAATAATGGTGATAAAATAAAAGGAACCATAACTGCTCAATCAATCTCTGCTGCTACAGCATTGCTTAAGCGACAAGGCTTAAAAAGCATATCTGTTAGAAAAACAATGAATTTCATGAAAAGCAATACTAAAAAAGTCACCAGTGAAGATGTAACTATGTTCACCAGACAAATGTCGACTATGATTTTTTCCGGAATACCATTAGTTAAAGCTTTTGATGTATTAATTGAAGGTTTAGAAAGACCAGGTCTTAAAAATGTTTTAACAGAGGTGAAAAATGAAATTGAATCAGGTTCAACTTTTTCAGAATCTCTTGGCAAGCAACCGCTAGTGTTCGATACTTTGTTCTGCTCCCTAATAGAAGCAGGAGAGCAATCAGGATCTCTAGATGTTATGTTGGATAGGATCGCCACTTATAAAGAAAAAACTGAAAGCTTAAAAAGAAAAATCAAAAAAGCTCTTTACTACCCTGCAGCCGTAATTTTAATAGCTACCGTAGTTACAGTTGTTCTATTAATAAAGGTTGTTCCTACTTTTGAAGAGCTATTTGCTGGATTTGGTGCTGAATTACCAGCTTTCACACTATTTGTTTTAAATATATCTAATATATTACAAGAATATGGTATTTTCGTTGGCATAGCCATTGCTCTTATCATCTGGATGCTAGTAAGAGCATACAAAACTAATACTGCATTTAAAAATCGTATTCAATCAACTTTAATTACACTCCCAATTGTTGGCCCCCTAATGCATAAAGCTGTAGTTGCGCGCTTTGGCAGAACATTAGCTACAACATTTTCTGCTGGCGTACCTCTAGTAGATGCTCTTAATTCTGTAGCATATGCTACTGGCAATGTTGTCTACACTAAGGCAATATTAGATATAAAAGATATAGTATCATCTGGTCAACCCGTTAATGTCGCTATGCAGCAGGTAAAAATCTTCCCAACATTAGTTGTTCAAATGGTAGGAATTGGTGAAGAAACTGGCTCTATTGATAAAATGTTAGATAGAATAGCTTCCATTTATGAAGAGGAAGTTGACATGGCTGTTGACGGCCTAACCACACTTCTTGAACCTGCTATAATGGCATTTCTTGGCGTTGTTGTAGGTGGACTAGTTGTTGCTATGTATTTACCAATATTTAAAATGGGTAGTGCTATCTAGGATCTTGGACCTGAGTCTATTCGTTGATTCTGTTCATTTAAATTGTTCATGGAGTTGTCTATAGCTATCAAACACTCACCTATACTGGCTTTAGTCGTATATGATACTATTTCTCTAATTTTCTCATGTGTATTTTCTATGCTTAAGCCAGTAGTCAATCGTACTCTTGATCGCTCTACAACAAAATCATTATTTACTGCTTCAATATTTCCAACACAATATTTTGTCAATTTCAAAGCCTGATTCGCTACTCTAGTTAATCCTTGAAAGCGTGATTCACTTTGACTTTTTGCTATTAATTCCTGATATGCTCCAGAATAAAAATCATGTAGACTTTGTTCTGTAATTGTTATTAACAATTTTTTTAATAGTTGTTGTTGATTCTGTAAAATATTGGCCATGCCAGACAGTGGAATAACAGTTTTTTCAACCATCATACTAGCTATATCAAAATCTATCTTAAATTCATCTACAACTAATTTAGTAACCCTTGCTTGTAATTCTCTTATATGTAACCATTCCATACGTTCTAATTGTTGTGAAATTTTCTCTTCATCATCAGCCATATTATCCACCTTTAGATCATGTTTTGTTTTTCTTAGGATCATTTTTTACTTTTATATTATCTTTATTTGTTACATCTACTTGATGAGCACGGATACTCTCCAAACCTTGATCTCTTATAGGAGCACTCTTAAATGTCATAGATTTATGGCCACCAATTTCGAGCAAATCATTTACCTCCCTATTGTCCATTATGGGATCATCTTCTTCATCCAAATCAATAACAACCGTATTTGGACTTATCCTATTTAAACCAGTTATATCTTCAGGATCAATTAAGATCCACTCTCTATCTTCAGTTACTTATGGATACTCATCAAGCTCAACACTTTGATAATTTTTAGTAGTCTGTGCACATCCAACCATAACTTCAAGAGATTTTGCGACTTTCATTCCACAAGATTCTCCGGCACCGGCTCTTCTTGATAAACTTATTTGATCTAAAAATGTATTATCAATAATCTCTTTCAGGTTAGTACCAGCACGTAACTGTTCCAGTTTAGGGTATATGATTGCTAATTTCTTAGAAACCATACTTGCTTGCCTAACTCCATGCAAGTGGTCAACATACTCATTTAATTTTGTAAGAGCACGCATATTCTGTATTTCATTGTCAAGTCTTTCCTGTTGTTCAATAGTTAAGACATTATCCATTGCATGTAAGTCAACAGTATCAATAATCATGGACTTTAACTTATCAATTGCCATAGATGTTTCTATACTTGTGCCATCAGTTAAAGAATATTCTGTTAATTTATCTAACACCTTTATAGAATTATTTACATCAAGGTGATCTTTTGTAGAAAACACCACTGATTTTACTGCACTAGCAAGATCTTGTGATACAGAGCCTGATATATTTGATATATCTGCTTCTAGCTTCGCTGTCGCAACCATCTGCATTTGAGAGGCTCGCTGGACATCAAGCTGGGCCATATACCCACCTATGACTCGAATTTAAGCTGAATTAGGTTCCTCAACTTCAGCAAGTTTTCTAATTATGTCGTCAATCTTATCTATACTACAAATAAATTCATTTTGTACTCCCAAAATATTCTCCGAATTATGAATATTTGTCATCATCTTCATTAATTCAGTATTAACTTCTTTAGCTCCTACCCCTGTTAGCTTACTCTTAAGCTCTGTTTGTCTACGGCTTATATATGCACTATCTATCGTTATAGAGCTAATATCAGGAGAATATGATGCATTAGATTTTAAACCTTTGTTTATAGTAGCTAAAGTTTTTTCAATTGCCTCTGGCATTTCTGATTTTGGCAAATTCCCCAACTGTTCAATATAAGCATTTCTACTTTGTTCTCTTAAATCTTCAATATCAAAACTTTTGGACCAAAGAATGGTATACTTTTGCCCAAGCTCAGGCTGAGCTAATAAGTAAGAAAGATAGTCCTTACCAAATTGCCCAGAACTACTATACTCATGCGAGTTATTAAATGGCGTTATTTCGCTTTCAGGATGTGAATTTCTAGACCGTGAATAACGTTCCCTGGCACCAAAATCTATCCTTTGTATCCCTATAATTTCACCATCGCTACCTTTTAAAGCAAGAAATTGTCCAACATGTAAACTCTCATCACCACATACAGCACTCAGCTTTATACCTGCAGCTAATTGCCATTGGGCATTTTGTGATAAACTTTCAATTCCTGAAATAATCATATCACTTTTTGTAGATTCCCAGCTCCACCAAGCGCTTGGATCACGCTTTTCACCATAAACAACTTCATCCCAAGACTCAAAATTTCCAGCAACTTTAGGCTGAATTGAGACTACTGAGTCTTTGCCTTCAACAACCATTCTTCCAGCTGTTGCAAATATTGCAGAATTTTTCAAGGCTGCTGGTACAACCCCCTTCGCATCACGAGCAAAATAGGCAGTCCCTTCTAATGCACATGTTGCTGCATCATCAACTTTCACTAGAATTTCTGTACCGTTTTGATCTCGATAAAATGCAGCCATACCATCTTGACCACGCCCAGGCAATATCCCTGTATATTCCCATACATGACCATTTTCATCCGTAAATTGATTATAATAAGGGCGCTTTTTACCAGTTTTCTTATCTAATGTTTCCCTTAAATGCTTCAGATCAATATTTAATGTACTTGGCATAGGCATGAGAGAAATATCCACATATATCATATAATTCATTAGACAAATAATTTGCAGAAATATTCACTTTCGGTGTATATAAAAGCATAACGCTACATTAAAAGCTTTATACGATACCAGGACTCTTAAAAGTCATAATTAAGGTCATTTTATGGAATCAGGTGAACTAAGCTGCAACTATTCCAATAAGATGATAGAGCATAGTTGTTCTATATTATTTTAAGTTATATTCGCCTATGCTATAAGTAGACCTATCTATATACGGCTATAGTTAATGAACTACTTAAATGATTTTTCAAGTGATTACATACTTGCATTTATTGGCTTAATAAGCCTATGTGTCGGCAGCTTCTTAAATGTTGTTATAAGTCGACTTCCAGTGATGTTAAATAATTTTTGGCAACAAGAATGTCATGAGTTTTTAAAAATCCCATTTACGGCGAAAGAGAAAGAAATAACTTTATCTTCACCATGTTCTCACTGCCTAACATGTAAATCCAATATTCGATGGTTCGATAATATACCGTTATTTAGTTACATAATACTTAATGGGAAATGCCGCAATTGTAAGCAAGAATTCCCTACGCGTTATTTCCAAGTTGAAATATTAACCCTGGTATTATCTTTAGTCACAGCAATTCATTATGGACCCAAAAGTCTAACCGTTATCCCAGCATTATTATTAACTTGGGGCCTAATTAGTATTACTTTCATTGATATTGAAAATATGATTATACCTGACAATATTAATTACTTATTTCTATGGATTGGACTTATTTTGAATTCCTATGAAATTTTTGTTCCTCTCCAAAGTGCACTCTGGGGTGCTGTTGCAGGTTATTTATCTCTATGGCTTATTTATCAAGGATTTAAATTATTAACAAAAAAAGAAGGGATGGGGTTTGGTGATTTCAAACTATTTGCACTAATAGGTGCTTGGCTAGGTTGGCAAATGCTACCCATTGTCATTTTCATGGCTTCAGCACTAGGCAGTATTATTGGACTCACCTCTATAGCTTTAAAGAGAACCTCTCGCAATAATCCCATTCCTTTTGGCCCATATTTATGTGGTGCTGCGTGGGTAACCATGCTCTGGGGCCAAGATATATACAATCAATATTTACTTCATATTATACTGGTGTAATTTGTATGCTTATTGCTTTAACTGGCGGCATTGGTAGCGGTAAAAGTCTTGCTGCAAAATTCTTTGTTGAGCTTGGCGTAAGAGTTCTCTATGCTGATAACATTGCCAAGGAAATCATGAACACCCATCCTCAAATACAAAATAAACTACAAAAATATTTTGGCTCTAGAGTCATCGATGACACAAACAAGATAAATAAATTTTTCCTACGCCAAGAAATATTCAATAGTGATACAAAAAGACTATGGCTAAATGACCTAATTCACCCTCTAGTCTGGAAGACTATAGAGCAAAGAGCTAGGGATTCACAAGATTATGTTATTGCAGAAATACCATTGATCCTAGAAAGTAACAACCAAGACAAGGTTCAGAAGATTATAGTTATTGATTGCTCCGTTGAGTTACAAATTCAAAGAGCCTCATTACGAGACGGAATAAGTAACACAGAGATTTTAAAAGTAATATCATCACAGATGCCGCGTAAAGAGAAATTGCTTAAAGCTGATTATGTCTTTAATAATGATACTGATTTTGAAAACCTTAAGCGCCAGGTATATGAATTCCATCACCTAATGTCCTCATAGCCAACCAAAGCCTATAAACTCTAAGTACCTTATGAAGAAAAGATTTATTTAGATTAAGCGACTATTAAAATAAAAGGTGACAGCCATTCATGAACCTATTGATGTGACCGCCCAAATAGGGGCTCTAAAATAATTCTCTCCTTGAGCATAAGAAAATAATAATTTCTCATAAAGGTTATCCAATAAATAGTTTGATAAGCATACCCAAAATACCTTTTAACATTTTGTTTAGATTACATTTTTTATTTTTGTTTTTATTTCTATATAGCTTCATTATCGGATTCTCTACAATTCCAACTAAACACCTGTTGTATGCTAATATTTTCTAGGTATTTGCAAGATTACAACCTCTAATTTGAGCAGTTATGCTTACGCATTACTGCCTGTTTTTCACACCAAATCGTAAAAATATTTCATCCTAATCTTAGAGTATCACCTTTATATTCACCATGTTATGCTGCCATTATAGTTTATCTTAAAATTGCTCATCAAAATTGCTAGCTCTCTTTTGTGTTATAATATAGTTATACTCCTTATGGATTTGATATGACTTGCCAAAATACACAGTTTGAATTTCCATTAAATGAACGGATCCGTGCTTTCTTAAGGCTTGAAGCAATGCTGGAGGAGTTTGATCACTTCATCGGTATGCGGTCACATTGGGATGTTCAATCTGGGATTTATGCCTTAAATAGATTACTACATTTTCTTGAGCGCAAGGATTACCGACTAGAGATCACCCAAGAGCTAGAAAGACAACTATTTTCTTTAAATCGATTAATAAATAATCCTGGAGTAGATACAACCTCTTTAAATTTGGCTATTGTAAACACTGAGACTTATATAGCGCAATTTAGAAATATGCAAAAATGCTATGATGATTCAATCCGTAAAGATGAACTTCTTAACAGTATCCGCTTAAGAATCACTACTGCTAATCTTACTTCTTCTGTAGACTTGCCATGCCTACACTCATGGTTACATTCAAAAAATAATGAACAGCAAGATCGACTTAATATTTGGGCTAGCCACTTTAGTCATTTGAAATCTACTGTAATGTTTATTTTGAGTGCTATCAGAAAAACCTCTATTTTTGAACAAAAATTTGCTGATATGGGAATATATCAACAATCTTTAGGCTCCACTCATAATTATTCACTAATTAGATTGATTATTGATAGCCCTAGACATATTTTCCCTGAGATTAGCGGAGGGAAACACCGCATAAATGTTAGGTTTTTAGAGATGACTTCTAATTTTGAAAGACCGAAACAAATTGAAGATCCTTTAGATTTTCAAATTTGTTTTTGTAGCTAACCTTTCCTTTTATTTAAAAAACTTATCTTTGCTTCCATGAATGCAATTTTCCGTTCAAGCTTATTAACTAAAATCTGATTTTCAGCTAACTTTAAACATTCTTTACTATCTGGCCTTTCACTAATATTAGTGTTACAACTTAATTCAAGCTTTGCAATACTATCCCGCAAGCCCTGAAGTGAACTTTTCTCATCAAAAATATCCTCTTTAACTAAAGAAAGAGAATCATCATGGTCTAGTGAATTAATAACCCTATTATCTTTGGCTATAGGAATCGACCCAACAACTTTTATCGAAGCTTCAAGACTTGCTATCTTTTTATTTTGACTAGCTATTTGTTTATCAAGCTCTACTAACTTGAGATCTTTAACCTTAATTTTCGCCAATAATTCATTAGTGCCCTTAGAAGTTTTACCAAGCTTTACATTTAGCAGTCTAGATTTATTATATTTAACAGCTAATTCATCAGTATGTTTCGCCATCCTTTTAATACTTTGCTGATATGTATCTATAGACTGATTATAAGCCGCTACTGTATAACTTAATGCTGTTTTATCCATATAGTTATGTAGGAAATAAGAGAATAATAATGCGGATACTGCGAAGAGTATAAAGCCACCCCAAACTGTCTTGGCTGACCCACTAATATTAGCAACTTTTTCTATTTTCATGTTGTTCATCTACTAGATAATTTATGTGCTTAAATTAATTGTAGCAACGATAGTGGCAGTTAGTTGAATCACCCTGTGTTTATATTTTTAGCCTCCTTAATGTATACTGCACAATGCAACTTAAGATAATGAAGAGAGCACATGGAACAATCATCTTTTTTTCGCCGCCTGGGTGCTATAGCCTATGACATTTTTTTGATATTTGCCTGCCTAATATTTTCAACTTTAATTTGGGTAATATTAAACAACAAAGCTGTGACCCAAGATAATATTTTATTGTTTCGCATTTATTGCTTCTCTGTTATCTACTTATTTTTCATTTGGTTCTGGGTTAAACGCGGGCAAACTTTAGGCATGTTAGCCTGGAAAATTAAACTAGTTGAACAGCATGGCTCTACAGTAAATATTACGAAAGCAAGCATTAGACTTTTTTATGCACTATTGTTTTCACTTCCATGCGGTCTTACTTATATATGGATGCTCTTAGATCCTGAATCCATAACCCTACATGATAGGTTATCAAAAACTTATATGGTTAAAACTACTCAGTAATTATAGAAATATATCGACGTCACAATATAACTATATTTTTTTGAATGTTATATAAAGATTAATATATTTTTTTTCAAACTTTCAATCTATATGCTTGTTATTTAATAAGTCCTACAGCCTTTAAACCTTGCTTAATGTTTATACCACGTCGTGAAAGTTTTAGAGTATAAATATTATCTTTTAAAAAATATAGCCGTGTCCTATTCGCAATAGCCGCACATATCATCACAGGCAGTATTGCACTATAATCTCTGGTCAAATCAAAAGCCATTACTATGGCTGTTAATGATGCCCCTGTCGCTCCACTCAAAAAACCTGCCATACCTGCAATTGTGAAGATCACAATATTTAAATTTAAGCCAGGGAAAAGATTATCTAAAATAAGACCATAAGCCGCACCTAAGCAAGCTCCCTGGAACAGTGACGGTGAAAATATACCACCAGAACCTCCCGTTCCAATAGTAAGACTAGTCGCTATAAGTTTTGCCATAAATAACATTAACAAAAATCTATAATCCTTAAGTACACCTTCTAATATATCAATAATTGTTGCATAACCAACTCCATTGATATAATAATGATTAAAGTAAAGCATTAACCCATAAAACATTACCCCAACAATAGTCATGCCACACAAATGTCTTAAATAGATATTATTAATAAATTTATTAAATATATCTTCTGTTTTATATAGAAATGAAATAAATAGTGCTGAGCCTCCACCCAAGAGCATTCCTAGTGGAAAAAACAGCAGCATTGCAATAGGGTGAGGAACTCCTGATAATGAACTTCTAAGTGATGGAATGTCAAAAGCAGGCAATACTCCAAAAATATAATGATTTGCATAAGTCGCTGTCACTGTTGTAATAATCACTATCATTAAGCTCATTACATTAATATTAATAAGCATTAGTTCTACTGCAAAAATCAACCCTCCAATTGGAGCATTAAATGTCGCAGCTATACCCGCACTTGCACCAGCAGCCAAAAACATTGCTCTTTGTTCTGTATTGATTTTACAAATTTGCCCAAGCACAGATCCTATTGCTGAGCAAATTTGAACAATGGGCCCCTCCCTTCCTACTGAACCACCTGATCCAATAGAAATAGATGAAGCAAGTGCTTTTATTAATACTACAGGAGCATTTAAAATACTCTGTTGATTATGAATTGAGTTCATAACTTCTGGAACACCATGCCCTTTAGCTTCAGGGGCAAACTTAGAAACCAGCCAAACAACAATCAATGAACCTATCATTGGCATTAGAATAATTAAAATACCTAGATAACTAGGTGATGCATGTAGCTCAGAACTATAATCAACACTTAACTTACCATTAAAAAATAAATTGTAAAAAAAACCGATTAGATATTTAAATAATATTGCAGCTAAGCTTGATATCAGCCCGAGAATAATTGCTAAAACAACTTGGCCAATAGTCCCTACGGTTCTATCATGATGATTTAATTTATTCAGAGCATAATCACAAAAATTGCCTGTAAAATCTGAATTTATTGATGCATAGTGAATAGCAACATCAATATACTATGATGTAGTATAGTATGCCTTGTTCTACGCGGAAAATTCTCACAAGATTTCAAAAAATCACTTGTTACATTAACCGACCTAAGACAACAATGTCTTTTGAGTATACGGCGATGGCCATACATTCATCAAATCTTTTCCATAAAAGCACGCTATTAGCAGAATACAGAACTTACAACATCATTGCGCACACACTAACATTTCAACTCCCATCCATCGCGTGTCTTCAGATGGCATCAAGGCAAATATCCTTTAAATTTCGGTGAAAACCAGAATGCTCTTGACAGTCAGACCTACACCAATATAATTGGCTCCCTCTTTCATTATGGGGCAGTAGTATGATTTTAACACAACACCCTTTTAACAAAATTATACATTTTTTAAATACCTATGATAGTAATAGTGATACTCCTTTTGTCATTACTTTACGTTCAAATAATGGTAAATATGGTAGCTATGTTTTAACAGCTAAAAATTTGTCTTACTTACAATCTGAGATTTTGAAATTCAAAAATAAAAATCCTTTAAATGCCGTTGCTTTAGACCTTTCAAAAGATAATTCATTTGATGACAGTAGCGAAATTTTAATAGCTACTCTAAAATCTCCCTTGCATGCTGTAATTGCTATAGATATATCAAAAAACTCTTTTCCTCAAGAAAATAGAAATAATTTAAGTCAAGCTATTCATGAACATGAAGTTTCCAGAAAAATTCCCGCATATCTAGTAAAAAGTGAAAAAGTTTATATCACCGAATCATTCCCAGGTATATTGCAAGAACTTATAGATAATACTTTTTCTGACGAAACACTCTTATGTCGTGGAAATAAAAAAAGACAATCCTTGATTTCATTAAAAAATCTATCTGAACTATCAAATGTATTACCAAACAATACAATTTTCAGATCTTACTAAAAGTAAATTACAATCTAGTGATATCAACTTACTCATTAATCACCTTCGAAATGCACCACATCATCCATCAGTGATACGCATTACAAAAAATTTAATATCCACTGAACAGCTAGAAGAACTACTAACCATCGCAGAACAGAAAGGAATCTATATTTGTTTTGCACCGAAGCAATTACGTAACATTGAGCAAGAATTATCTGAAGATGAAGCAGAAGAAATTACTTTAAGTAGAATATTCAAAGAGGCAGCCACGTCAGTTCGCGAACGTATTCTAGAAACAGCACAGAATTTTTAATTAAAGTATTAATCGAACGACAGCAACAGCATGATACGTTCATGAACAGTCAAGGCTCAGGCTTGCCCTTGCATTACAGTTATAAGCAAACAAGCCATGAAGCTCCAAGAAGCTTCTTGAAGCTTCAAGAAGCGAAGTTAACATGCAGAATGATAGAAAGCCAATGCAATTACCTAAATACAAAATCAAAACTAAGTTGTGAAAAAAATATTTAGAAACAAACAACACTAGAATAATAGACCAAAGGAATACTCCACTCTTCACCTATAGAAAAAATTTTCGAGTGTATTTGATAAAATTTAATTTAAAAGTAGACCTAAGATAAGGTCTACTTTTTCTCATATACTTCAGCGCACAGTGCTGGTAGTACGTACTAACCAGCAACCAATACCAATAAATAATATGGAAGGTGTTGCCGCAGCTAAGAATGGAGACATTTCTACTACTGTTACCATCGGTGCAATCACTGTGTTTGTAATATAAAATGTAAATCCAATCAAAACTCCTGTCAACAATCGCAACCCTGAAGAAGATGAACGCAGAGGCCCAAATGCAAAAGGCACTGCCAGAAATATCATAACTAAGGCACCAATCGGATGAAACACTTTCAACCAAAAAGCAAATATGTAGTCTTGAACATCAAGGTTATTGCCAACTCTAAGTTTTATTATTTTCACTAATTGACGAAATGATAACCTCTCCAAATGCTTAATTGATGTTGCTTGTAATACATCAATGTCAACAAGTTGTTTTACAAACATTTTTGGTTTACGGAAACTTTCAATTCTATCTCTATAAAATCTAGTTCCTGATATATTTTGTAATTGCCATCCAGTATCTTTTTTCAAAGCTCTATTAGCATGCATGGCTATTTGTAAATTCAGCTCATCATCAAAATTATAAATAGTTAGTTGTTGTAAATCATCCTCACCATTGGAATGCTTTATGTAAATAAACGAGTCTTGATTGCGTACCCATACTCCTCCTTGTATTTGCATAGCTTTTCCCGAACTAATAGCTGTCATTTTCTTTTTTTGAGCTACTTGTTCTGTGAGGGGGGCTATTACCTCTCCAACAATAAACATAATCATTGTTATAACTAATGTAGCCTTAAAGACTAAAATTGCTTGTCTCGTAATCGAAAGCCCGGATGATTGCAATACCACTAGCTCACTACTTCTAGCTAACTGTCCTAATACTAATAATGTTCCAAGTAGTGCTGACCATGGGTAAAGAAAATAAAGCTTAGTTGGAATTTTAAGGCCAACAAACATAAATACCGTCAATAACGAATATTGGCCCTTACCAATATAACGAAGTTCATTGACAAGATAAAAGAAAATATCAATGCCAAGTAGTGCCAATAGAACAATACCAATTCCCATTGCAAGCTGGTGAAAAAAATATTTTTGTACCACCCTGCTCATTTAAGATCTCCTTCTTGACAGGCTATACAACATACCTGATTCTTTTGCTAGCCAAATTAGTCCTGCAAGCAAAAATACCATATGCACCCACCATGGTCCAAGCCATACTGGCCATTTACCTGAAGCAACTGAGCGAGAAGATACTGTGATTAAATTAAAATACGCAACGTAAATAATAATTGCAGGAAATAATTTTACAAACCTTCCTTTGCGCGGATCAAGTTTTGATAAAGCTAAGGCTATAAATAATAAAACTATGACACTAATAGGTTTTGCGAGTCGCATTTCAAATTCCATATTTTCACCAATGCTATCTGACTTCAACAGATCTCCAGATAGCTTAACTCTATTATGTTGAACTATGGTTGCATCCTCAGGCTGGTATAATTGGCGATATTCAGAAAAATAAATCTCTGTATAATCGGTGTTACCTGGTGTACCTACATATCTCGAACCATCTAGCAGTGTTAGTAAGAGGCCATTTTTTTCAAAGCTATAATTAATCTTTGCTTTTTTAGCAACAATTACCCGCCATTGCTCATCGTTGCTACCTTCAGGCATTTGGGCAATAAAGATATCCTTTAAAAACTCATCATCTTTATCTTCAACATAGAAAACTAATTTTCCTCCATCAATTGCTTGGAACCTACCAGGAACAGTAATATTCATTACGCTATTAGCTTCACCTTGGCTTATAGTCTGCTCACGGAGAAGATTTGCTCTAGGTAAAAGCCATATACTTATAAATCCTACGATAAGAGATACAATGATCGCACTTATTAACAAGTCTCGGACAAGCTTTACCCAAGTATAACCACTAGCCCAAAGCACTATCATTTCACTATCAGCCCATAGCCTGCCAACTGAAAAAATAACTCCTAAAAATGACGCAATGGGCAATAAAGTACCTAGCAATTCTGGTGTGCTGTACAATAATATTTTAAATACATAATCTATAGCTAGCTCACCTGAGGCGACATCAGATAGCCAGTGCGCCAACTCATTGCTGGTTAAGACTAGAAACAAGATTAAGAGTAAACTAGCGAAATTCTTCCAAAACCCAGAAGTTATATATCTAAATATGACGTTCACAATATAAATCCTATGTTACCGAAGGTATTTAGCTGATTTTCGGTAGCTATATCTGCACAGATACTAATATAATATCTGTGACCATCTTAGCACGTTGGTGGAAAAGCTGGGTAGCTTGTAAACTACAGCACTTTGAAAAAAGAAAAATCCCAAGTTAGTAAATAAACACACTTAGGAGTTGATATGGAATACACAGCAAAAAGCGCCCATCCAGAAAAGCAAAGAGTTCCTTGCTTAATAATTGGCATTTATGAAAATAAGCATCTCTCTACCGCTAGTGTGAAAGTTGACTCTGCTAGTAACGGATATATTTCAGCCTTACTTAAAAAAGCAGATTTTAAAGGCCGCCTTGGCCAGACTCAAATATTATATAATATTCCTAATATCGAAGCAGAAAGAGTGCTCATTGTTGGCTTAGGAAAAATAAAAGATTTAGATAGCTACAATTTTATTAAAGCTACTAAAGCTAGTATTAATGCCCTCAAGGAAACTGGTGTTACAGAAGCTATATCTTTTCTAAGTGATTGTGAAGTCAAAGGATATGATCTATTTTGGCGCATTCAACAAACTGTAATCCTAACTGAAGATGTACTGTACAAATTTAATAACTATAAAAGTGAGAAAACTAATAAATCTAATTTTCGTAGGCTAACTTTATCAATACCAACTAAAAGAGAATTGAAAAAAACAGAGCATGCTATTGAAAAAGGCTTAGCCATTGCCAAAGGCATGGGCTTAATGAAGGATTTGTCGAACACCCCACCGAATATTTGTACACCAAGTTTTCTTGCTAAAGAAGCACAGAAGCTCAGTAAAGAGTACAAAAGTATTAACACTGCCATTTTAAATCAAAAAGAAATGCAAGCTCTAGGAATGAATGCTCTTTTAGCTGTTGCAAAAGGCTCAAAACAACCTCCCAAACTTATCACTTTAGAATATCGTGGCAACAAAAGTGATAAAAATCCTATTGTCTTTGTTGGCAAGGGCATAACCTTTGATACTGGTGGTAATTCAATAAAACCGCGAGATGGCATGGTTGGAATGAAATATGATATGTCAGGTGGTGCTGCGGTGCTTGGAATAATGAAGTTTATAGCAGAGTTGGAACTACCTTTAAATGTCATTAGTGTAATTGCCGCAGCAGAAAATATGCTCGGCTCGCAAGCCTACCGCCCTGAAGATATAATTACTACACTTTCAGGACAAACTGTTGAAGTTCTAAATACAGACGCTGAGGGCAGGTTAGTTTTATGTGATGCCTTAACATACGCTGAACGATATAATCCTAAAGTAGTCATAGATGTTGCCACTTTAACTGGGGCTTGTATTGTTGCCTTAGGCTCATACCATAGTGGCGTATTTACAAATGATGATCATATCGCACACGACCTAATTGCTGCTGGCCAATATATCAATGATAAGTGCTGGCAACTACCAATGACCCAAGAGTATAATGAGCTACTAGAAAGTAATTTTGCTGATATGGCAAATATCGGTGGCGCAGGCGCAGGTTCAATAACCGCCGCTTGTTTCCTAGCCAAATTTACAAAAAAATATAAATGGGCCCATGTAGATATTGCAGGCTCTTCAATACTAAATAAAGGCCGTACTAAAGTAAGTTCTGGCAGGCCAATCCCGATGCTAGCACAATATTTAATTAATCAAGCAGAAAACAACTAGATATTAATAGGAATATTTAATGGAAAAGATTTTTCAACCGCACGATATAGAAACTAAATGGTATGACAAGTGGGAGAAAAGTAATAGCTTCAAACCTTCATTTGATAAGCAAGATTCTTTTTGTACTATACTTCCTCCGCCAAATATTACTGGTTCATTACATATGGGGCATGCCTTTCAAGATTCTATTATGGATGCGCTAACTAGATATAATAGAATGTGTGGTAAGAATACTCTTTGGCAACCAGGAACCGATCATGCCAGTATTTCTACTGAAATGGTTGTTGAACGACAGTTAAATGCTAAAAATTCAAGTAAACATGATATTGGTAGAGAAAAATTCCTAGAAAAAGTTTGGGCTTGGAAAGAGGAATCTGGCAATATTATCACTTCACAAATGCGCCGACTAGGTACCTCACCTGACTGGTCTAGAGAGTGCTTTACTATGGACTCGCAACGCTCAAAAGTGGTCATAGACACTTTTGTCCAACTGTATCGTGAAGACCTAATTTATCGAGGCCAAAAACTTGTTAATTGGGATCCTGTCCTTCTAACAGCCGTATCAGATCTTGAAGTTATTTCAACTGAAGAATCTGGCTCATTATGGTACTTCAAATACCCTATTGATGCTAACCAAAATATAACCATAGCAACCACTAGACCTGAAACAATGCTTGGTGATGTAGCTATAGCCGTAAATCCTAATGATGATAGATACTCAAATTTAATTGGCACAGAAGTCTCTCTACCTTTAACAGATAGAAAAATACCAATCATAGCTGACGAATACGTAGATTCAGAGTTTGGTACTGGATGTGTAAAAATCACCCCTGCACATGACTTCAATGATAATGAAATCGGTAAACGACATTCTCTAGAATCAATAAACATACTAACTCCAGATGCTAAATTAAATGATAACGTTCCTGAAAAATACCAAGGTCTAGATAGATTTGCAGCAAGAACTGTAATTATAAATGACATGCAAGAACTAGGTTTACTTGATAAAATTGAACCTCATACATTGAAAATCCCTCGTGGTGAAAAATCATCTGCAATAATTGAACCTCTATTAACAAATCAATGGTTTGTTAAAACTCAAGATCTTGCCAAACCAGCAATTAAAGCTGTGGAAGAAGGAACAGTTAAGTTTATTCCTAGTAACTGGAGTAAGACTTATTTTGAATGGATGAATAATATTCAAGACTGGTGCATTTCCCGACAAATATGGTGGGGACACAGGATACCTGCCTGGTTTGATGAGCAAGGCAATATATATGTTGGTGAAAATGAAGCTGAAGTTAGAACACACTATAAATTAAATGAAAATATAGTTTTAAACCAAGATTCAGATGTTTTAGACACCTGGTTTTCCTCTGCTCTTTGGGCCTTTACATCTTTAGATTGGCCAACAGATCAAAAAATAATGGATAAATTTTTCCCCACTAGTGTCCTCGTTACCGGTTTTGATATTATATTTTTCTGGGTAGCAAGAATGATAATGATGTCACTGAAAATCATTGGAAAAGTACCCTTTAAGGAAGTATATATTCATGGGCTAATTCAAGATCAAGATGGCCAGAAAATGTCTAAAAGTAAAGGTAATGTCTTAGATCCTATAGATTTAATAGATGGGATCACTTTAGAGGCCTTACTTGATAAAAGAACTTATGGATTAATGCAACCACAAATGAGAGATAAAATCATAAAATCTACCAAGAAGCAGTTCCCTGATGGTATACCAGCTTTTGGAACAGATCCTTTAAGATTTACATTCTACTCATTAGCTACCCATGGTCGCCACCTTTGTTTTGACTTAGCAAGGACACAAGGATATAGAAATTTTTGCAATAAATTATGGAATGCGTCTCGTTATATACATATGAACCTTGAGGGTGGAGAGCAAGCCATCTATGACAAAGAAAGTGCTAGCATCATTGACTTATGGATAGTTAGTAAATGGCAAGAAACCAAGCTTAAGATACATCAAAATTTTTCACAATATCGTTTTGATTTACTTGCTAGTAATCTTTATGAATTTGTTTGGCACCAGTTTTGTGATTGGTATTTAGAGCTAACAAAGCCGATACTTTATGGTGATAATGTAATCCAAAAGCATAACACCAAACAGACAATGTTATATTTGCTAAATGAAATTTTAGCTTGTATGCACCCGCTTACCCCCTTTATAACTGAAGAAATTTGGCATCTAGTGAACCCCAATAACGAAAATTCATTGTTGATGAATGAACCCTATCCCACTGTAGATAATGAAGCTATTAATCATGATGCTCAACAACATGTTGAAGCTATTATTGGACTTATTCAAGTAATCCGTAACATCAGAGGTGAGATAAACATTTCTCCATCCAAAGAAGTTAAACTTATTTTACAAACGAATGAAACTGGAGCCGAGTTTAAAAGTATCATAGATAAAAATTCTATTTTAGTGAAATCATTAAGTAAATTAAGTGAAATCACTTGGCAAGATACAACAGAGGCTATACCCATATCTGCGAGTGCCTTTTATATGTCTACAAAAATCTCAGTGCCATTAAAAGGACTAGTTGATATCGATATTGAAAGTGACCGACTAAATAAATCTATTGCTAAAATTGAAAAAGATATCATTAAAATAAAAAGGAAACTTGATAACCCAAGTTACTGTGAAAAAGCACCGATGAATATTGTTAAGTCAGAGCAAAAGAAACTATTAGACTTTGTAGAACAACAAGACAAACTTAAAGAAAGTTTGTCTTTATTAGATACCATGGCATAGGAAGCTAACATGCACAACACGATAAAGATACTATCGATTATTTTGCTTATTTCCCTTGCATCTTGTGCAAACCAAGGCGACATAAAAACAAGAGTAACATCTCTAAATGCCCCAAACAAAATAGATGTATCTTACAATCTAAACAGTGCTAAAAAATATCTCAAGCTTGCGAATGCAACTAATGATACTGTTTTAAAGCAGTATAATAGTCTGCAAGCTTGTCACTACTTTATTAAAGCTAATGAGCTTGATACCACAAGACAAATTATTGATTCTTTAGGTGAAATTCCCATTAATACGGATAATTATCACTTCAAAAATATTGTTACCGCTAACATTCTAAATAAGTCTGCAAACAGCCGTGGGGCACAAACTATATTAGACTCCATTTGGGTACCACAAGAACTGCCATCATATCTACAAAAACTCTTCTTTGAAACTCAAGCCCAGGTAAAAGCAAAGAATGGTGAGTTACTTGAAGCCCTTAAGTTACGCTTAGCATTAAGCACCTATGATCTAACATCTGCAGAGAGTCAAGAAAACAATCATCAGCTATGGAAATTACTATATAGTTTCACTCCTTCAGATCTCACTAAAATCTTAGATAGTCCAGAGTTACCTGCTGATTTAAAAGGGTGGATAGCAATGGCAAGGTTGAATAAGCAATATGAAACAGATCCAGATCAAATCAACCGTGCTTTAGCTATGTGGCAACAAGAATTTCCTAACCACCCAGCATATGAAGAAATTTATGGTCAATCGTATGACGATAATATAAGTGTGGAAATTCCTCAACAACCTAACCATATTGCACTGCTTTTGCCATTATCTAACCCAGGATATGGAGCTGGTGCAAAAGCAATCAGAGATGGTTTTTTAGCCAAACATTATCAACAAAAAGAAAGAAATAACTATTCTCCTAAAATATCTTTTTATGATACCACCAAAATTGGAGTTGAAAAATCTTTTGAGCAAGCAAAAATTGAGGGTGCTCAAATTATTGTTGGGCCATTGCTTAAAGAAGAAATCACTCAGCTAATAACTAAGAAACGCCTGGATATTCCAGTCTTAGCTTTAAATACCTTATCTAATCGCCACACGCCCAACAACCTATACCAATTTGGTTTAAATCCTGAATTTGAAGCTGAAACTATTGCTAATAAGGCTTTAAACGATGGTCATAAATACGCAGTTGCTATCGTACCAGATAACGACTGGGGTAGTAGAATGTTATCTACTTTCGAGCAAAAATGGAATAATTCTGGTGCTATAGTTCTAGAAACTATTAAGTTCTCTTCAACCAATGATCTGAATACAAAAATACCTAGTTTACTTGGACTTAATAGCAGCAAAAAAAGAATAGGCATACTAAACCAAATTGGTGTAAATGTAAGCTCTGCCCCAAGAAGACGTCAAGACATAGATTTTATTTTTATTGCTGCAAATCCAGTGATGGCTAGACAAATAAAGCCTCTTTTGAACTTTCATTATGCAGGTAAAATACCTATCTATGCTAGCTCTAGTATTTATGAAGGCTTTAATCAGCCAAGCAAAGATCAAGATTTAAATGGTATACATTTCTGCGATATGCCTTGGATAATTGATGATAGTATTAAATTAAGATCTTTATATACACAAATAAATAACTTGTGGCCTGTGCATATGAAAAAGAACCCTCGCTTAGTCGCCTTAGGAATTGACGCTTACAAGATATCTACCTCACTTAATCAGCTTGCATCTAGGTACAACACTGGTATTTCTGGTATGACAGGAATGCTCTACCTAGAGAATGACAGACAAATAAGCCGTGAACTTATGTGGGCTGACATAAAAGATGGCAAAGTTAAGTGAAAATCACTTAATTGCTTGTTAGTATCTAAAATATCTTTGGTAAACTACAATCTAGGGACTATAATAGTCCAATCCTAAAATTTATCGGGTACCCAAATGAGAAAGTTAGTTACGGAACATTTTAATGAGAGCATAGAAGCTAAGCAACAGGCAATGAAAGCTCTTGTCCCTAACATCAGCAAAGCAGGTGTTCTACTAGCCGAACGAATATATATAGGTGCCAAAATATTAGCTTGTGGAAACGGTGGCTCTGCAGCTGATGCACAACACTTTTCTGCAGAACTTATTAATCGATTTGAAATTGAAAGACGTCCATTACCTGCGATTGCATTAACTACAGACACATCGACAATTACTTCCATAGGAAATGATTACCACTATGACCTGATTTTTTCAAAACAAGTTGAAGCCTTAGCAAATCCCAAGGATGTGCTCTTAGCTATCTCAACAAGTGGTAACTCTGCAAATGTTATTGAAGCAATTAAAGCTGCACATAGAAAAGGTACCACTATCATTGCCCTAACCGGCAATACTGGTGGCAGGATAAATAATCTTTTAAATCCTGAAGATATCCATATCTGTGTTCCAAATAACAAAACATCAAGGATCCAAGAAGTGCATATTTTAGTTATCCACTGCTTGTGTGATTTAATTGACAAGTTACTATTTAGCAACCATGCTAATTATAGTATCCAAAGTACTATTGCTGATGGAATTGTATAAAAAATGAGAAAAACTTTTACTCTAATCTTAATTTTAACCATCCTATCTGGCTGCCAAACCACTGGTAAATCTTACTTTGGTACTCAGTCTTCTTCTGCCTCTAAAGCTAGTTTTTTCAATGACCAAAGTGTTATTATGAATGTCTCCATGGCTTTATCAAAAGAAAAAGACTTATGGAAAAACAGTCATATTAACATACTACATCATAACAACTCCCTTCTCCTTGTTGGCCAAACTAATATCATAGAGTACAAAGAAAAAAGTGAGCGAATCGCTTCTAACGCTGATGGCATAGATAAAATTTACAACCAAATTCGTATTACTAAACCAATTTCTTATGCTCAACGAGCAAAAGATGCATGGATAACAACTCAAGTTAAAGCTAAATATTTTGCTGAGAAAAAAATAGGCTTCAATGATGTTAAAGTCTTGACAGAAAACAACCGAGTATTTCTCATGGGAACATTATCTTCAAAAGATCAAGAACTTGCCGTGAAAGTAGCCAGTAGTGTCGATGATGTACAGGAAGTATTAAAGATATTCGATGAACCAACAACATAGTAATTTACCCAATGGATTTATAAAAGCACTTCAAAAGAGTTTTGCTCATAACTCTTTCTCTATAGATCCTTCAGACTGCTGGCCATATGGCTATGACTATAGCCAACGACATTATTGCCCATCTGCTATCTGCTTCCCCTCAAAAGCTGAAGATGTAATAAACGTAATGAAGCTATGTAATGAATTCAAAGTCCCGATAATAGGACGTGGCGGTGCTACAAATGCAACAGGCGCAGTAGTGCCAATAGGTCCATCTATTATCTTATCCTTTGAGAGAATGGATAAGATCCTACAAGTAAGTCCCGAAGATCGATATCTATGTACTCAAGTTGGTGCTTTAAACAGCCAAGTACAAAATGCAGCTCAAGAAGTTGGATTTTTTTGGGGTCCCTGCCCAACTAGTAGTGATTATTCAACCATTGGTGGTAACCTTGCTTGCAACGCGTCAGGTGCTAGAGCATTAAAATATGGTAGTTGTAGAGAGAACACTCTGGGCTTAACAGCTGTTACTGGATCTGGAAAATTAATACATACTGGTGTTAAAACGACTAAAACATCAGTAGGTTATGATTTAACTAGATTATTAATTGGTTCAGAAGGAACTCTTGCATTAATAGTTAATGCAACTTTAAAATTAACCCCATCACCAAATACTATTTACACTTCAGCTATTACGTATAAAAGTATTGAAGATGCAACTAGTGCTGTCAGTAAAATAATGTCCCAACCTGTGGTCCCTTATTCACTAGAATTTATGGATGCAGGCTGCCTTAGCATTATCAGAGATTTAAATCCTGAGTTAATACCAAAAAATGCTAAAGCAATGCTTATTGTTGAAATAGATGCAAATGCAAAAGAAATAGAGTTGGCACAAGCAAGCATCATCGATGCTGCTAGCTGTAATATTTTATCCATAAACCATGCTATAAATAATAATGATCGTGCAGCAATATGGCATTTAAGAAAGTCTCTTCCAGCAGCCCTTAGAAAGCTTGCCCCCAAAAAGCTTAATGAAGATATAGTTGTCCCGATATCTAAAATTCCTCAATTTATAAAATATACTGAGGAATTATCTGAAAAATTCAAACTCCCAATAGTGAATTTTGGTCATGCTGGCAATGGCAATATTCATACTAATATTCTTTATGATCCACAAAATAATCGAGAAAATGAGCAGGTGGAGCAAGCCTTATCTTGCCTATTTGATCTAGTTATTTCTTTAGGTGGTAGCTTATCTGGTGAACATGGTATTGGGCTTGAGAAACAACCCTTTATAAATAAAGAACTCGATCAAAATTCGATAGAAATTATGTCTAAAATAAAACAATCTTTTGATCCTAATAATATTTTAAATCCTGGGAAAATATTTAAACCTACCTGTCAAGATGTGGCCCAAGGTCCTGCTGTCCAGAGTTGTGAATTTGATTAACCGTAGTTATAGTATGCTCTACAGTATGATTTTTTAATATAGACTGTAACTCACATTGTTCTTGTGAGGTCAAATGCTCCATTACCTGAGTCAAGTCAATTTCATCAAATGCATCCATATGCTGCTGGTAATATGACGTGAATTGCTCAGCTATCTGTATTATGTGATCATGTAAATCATCATCTCTATCATATGATATTTCAAGATCTGGTATTGTACCTGGAGCAATGTCAGGTAAAGTGTCGTAAACATTTAAGTCATCTTTGACATTGATTTCTCGATTCCAAGAATCACCAAAATCTATCTCATTGCTCTCTATATCAATTTTATCAATATCATAATCTAAAACATCCCATTCCATATGCTTTAAGGTACTAGCTATGTCATGTAAGTCGTCTATATTTTTATGGTATTCAACAACAAGACTTATTAGTTGTGGAAACTCATTCAGTAACGAGCTAGATACAAATGATTTCAACTCTTTGGCATTAAAACTAACAGTAAGTACTAAACTATATTTAGTACACATAACCTCAATATAGTGATCAATCTTTTTCTCAAGCTCAAATAAAAATTGTAAAATTCTCTGATGTTCAATTCGACCTTTTATGTCACGACTCATCCAAAATTTCTTTTTCGGATCATCATAATCTACATCATCACGCACGGCTTTCACTAAGGTTTGAGCATCATTTTGTAGCTGTAACTGCTCATCTATTAGTTGTGCATGAAAATTTGTATGAGAGATATATGAAACTAAAATTTGCTTAGAATCTAAATTTTTTGAGTCCATTTTCTTGGCCATCAGTAACTAACTTATCATTTTAGACAATGAGTATCCTAATAAGTTCCATAGCATGGGTAGGTACACTTTCTTATGTTATTTTAACGATGACATCTAAGTATATAAACATTTTGACTGAAATGAGTATTAAATTAAATAGAGATTTTTTATAAAATAAAGGCTTTTTTTTATTATAGGCCTAAGCCAGACATTTGTGTCTAAAATGGATATCCCATCATTTTGCCAAATAATTAATATTTACTGAAAATTTAAACGCTTGACTCAAAAGTTATAATTTGTTTTCGCTAAAACTTATTCCTGAATAATTTTAATTTGTATTTTCCAAATTCTTTACGCTAAATTTATTAATAAACGGTTGAACTCTTTAAATTCAGGAAATATATAACCTAATAGATCTGCCTAGATTAATTTTTTGTTAATTTATATTTACATGCAGGGTCTCTTAGGTTTATCTGGTCTATATACAACCATGGCAGCCTGGCCATATCCTGAACGCTTATTGTTCTGTTTTTTTCCCTCTTGATATGCAGCTTGAAATGTTTTATGAAGGTGTGAGGAATACAATAAAGTGTTCATGCCATAGTCAACTCTATCTTTATTTATAGCTTCTGTAACCACATCGCTACATCCTGCATACTGCATGATAGCTCGTGGGGCATTATATTTATCAATACGAATAAGATTTTGTGATGGTTTGTCATGGCTAGGGTAATGAATATCATTAGTATTACTTGCAGACGTACCTCTTATCCAACACTTAACTATCCCCTCAAATTCTTGTCTACCAGAGGCTATTTTCGCTCCCTGGTATATTGCTGGAAGGTATTGATGTAGATATGATGGCATATCAATAGCTCCTCTTGGCCACTGAATCTTTGCCATAATATATGCTATTTCATTATAACCATTATCAGATGACATGCGTAATGAGGCATGGTTCCCAGTTGCCGCATTAACTACAACAACAGGTATCTCAAGCAACCTCCTTACTACATTAAGGTGTCCAAGATGTGCTGAGGCACGCAAGCCATAGTTATCATGAGCCGCGGCATTGGCTAGAACCTGTGGAATTTCAAGTAATCTATTTACTATATTAAGATGACCATTTTCTGCTGCCATGCGCAGAGCATAACATTCTAAAGATGTTGCATTAACAATAACCTCTGGTATTTCAAGCAATCTGTTAAGAACATTAAGGTGACCATTATTGCATGCGAGATAAAGTGGTCGCCATTTCACGTTCCGATAACTCTCTGCTACCTTAAGCTCAACATTCGATGCATCTAAAAAAACAGATACATCTCCTGTGGCTATTTTTTTAAGTATTGGGCTATAAAATTTATCTGCTGAAATATATGACATAACTGTTCTCAATTTTGAAAAAATAATGTAATGAACGCATAATTTTCATATGGATTTATATTTACATGCCCGGACTAGTGATCTTATTAAGTTTATATATAGTCATCGCACGATCGCCATATCCTGAACTCTCCCGTATTTCTTTTTGTCCACTCCCATATGCAGCCTGAAATGTTTTATGAAGGCGTGAAGAATACAATAAAGTGTTCATGACATAATCAACTCTATTTTCATTTCCAACTTCCTTAACTACATCCCTACATCCTGCATACTGCATGATAGCTCTTGGTGCATTATACCTATCTACACGGACAAGATTTTTAGAGGATGTATCATGTCCGGGGTAATGAATATCACTAGTATTATTTGTAGGCTTACCTTTTATCCAGCATTTAATCATACCCTCAAACTCTTTTTTACCGAAAGCTATAATTGATCCGTAATATATTGCTGGGAGAAATTCATGGAAATAAGCTGGCATATCAATCACCCCTCTTGGCCATTGAATTTTTGATAGAGTATATGCTATTTCATTGCGACCTTCTTGTGCCGCCACCGCAAGAGCACAATTGCTATTAGTTGAGACATTTTCTAAAACTTCAGGGGTTTGAAGTAATTTTTTTACAATATCAAGATGGCCTGCCCTCGCTGACCAGTAGAGAGCATAGTTGTTATTAGCTGCGGCATTATTTGCAATTTCAGGTATCTGAAGCAACCTTTTGACAATATCGACATGCCCATTGTTACATGCTAAAAAAAGGGGACTCCACTCATAAGAAAAAATGTCCACAACTTCTTTTACACTAAAATCATCATTTGAAGCATCTGAAAAAATTGATTCATCACCTTCTGCGATTTTTTTAAGTATTGGGCTCTTAAATTTATCTGCTGATATATATGGCATAATTGTTCTCTAGTTTGTTATTATTTGAACGATAGTAATTCAACTGATTCCCAGGGTCAATGTAACTAGCTCTTATTTTCATATTTGTAAAAGCAGTAATAAATCGAGGTTTTGTCTTTTATATAACATCTAAAATTATGCCTAAATGTAGACTTTATTCCACATGGGTCACAAAACCGTTTATTCACATATGAATTAATTGTTTTAGTATAACTTTGCGTAGACTTTACGTAACAGTATTGAAAACTGTAAGGAAATAGACATAACTCCACTCAAATGTTAAAACTTTCCCTTTGGAGCAAGTAATTGCCAAAATATATAGCATTTGATTTCTATGGTGTTTTAGCTGACTCCTTTAATGTTTTTTTAGAATCATTAATAAAAGTGCTACCTTCATATTTTGAAAAAAAATATAAACTTGAGTTAATTGACATTTCTAGAAATATTAGCCTTTACACTTTAGATATAGAAAAGAGAGATTCATCATATTCACAAAACATTTAAGAGACTGATATATTACAATGGAAAAGGAAATCAAACCATTTGGCTTAACAGAGAAAATACTCGGACGAATATTTGATAAAGATATTAAAATGGGTTGTACCATAAAATGATATTAAGATAATTAATACTATACTTAAAAGATATACTATAGCAGATATTTTGACTTTTTTTTCAAAAATACCGTTATGAATGGAGATGACAAAACTTTGGAAAGTCTGAATAATGTAGCTGTACATTTTGAGAGCTGCTGGTATATAGGAGGCACCAAGCATGACATCAAATCTGAATAATTTTCAGGTATGCAAAGAGCGGCGTATTGCCATAATTATACTTTTAAAAAAGTATTAGAAAAACATTCTATTGGGAATATGGAAATATAGACAGTATAATATTATTGGTTAGAATTGAAATAACCCCACCTATTGTATGTATTTAAAGTTCTGTGTGTGCAAAAAATTACATCAACTTTATTATTGATTTTGTGTCCCCTTAAGAGCAAAAAAATTTATTCACCATAGCAAACATATTTTATTTTTCTGTTTTCCATAAATTAAAATAATTTTAATATTTTAGTTGAAAATAAATGAGTTGCTGCTATGAAATAGATTTATTTTTTAGTAACTTCAACTACTTTCAATTAATTAACAAATTCACGTTAAACATTAGTTAACACTGACAAAAACATTTTTGCAAAATGTTCACTGCTAACAGCTAAATAAATTGTTGCCCTTGGACTTGATGTTATTTTATGATCAGGAATATCATCCTCATTTTCCCACATATAGGTAACTCCGTAGGAATCATATGCATCGACTTCATTTGTTTCTTTCTTTGCCCAACTTTGATGCTCATTTAAAGTTTCAATAAAATCATTTTGTTTTAATTTATAAAATGCATTTAAATTCATTTTTTTATATTTTTCATAAAATTCATAGGGATGATCTTCTTTATTAATATTTACAGCAATATTTGCAGTAACAGTTTTTGCATATATAGGATTGCTTTTATTGTTTTCTAAATTATTAATAAATATTGCTGCTGCCAAACAATCCCAAAAATCTAAAAACTTGTTTTTGATCTGAAACTCATAGCGCTCTAGCATCTTAACAACTAAACTACTTGCCCAAATATATTGCTCGGTACTTTCATTTTTACGCATATACTGCGTGGCTAATTTTAAGCTTTCCTGGTAATGCTCAGTTACTGGAGTATATTTAGTCGCATTCAATGGGATAATTGTCAGAGGGATATTTTTGGTTTTCAGCATTGTGAATAACATGTCAAAATCTTTTGGTGCAATATAAACATTCCATTCTGCATCTTCATTTAATATTTCTGGTGCAGTAAAAATAGTTTGGATATTTCCAGTTTTCCCCCATAATCCAGGCTGTTCATTCTTTTGTTTAAATGATCCTGCCATCAATGTCACACCTTTAAAATTGTTGAATACCTCTGGGTGCTTAGATGCTAAATGTGCAAGGCTAACAGCTGGCCCTGTTTCTAATATATTAATTCCTTCTGTTTCACTATTTATTAGTTTAGCAATCTCATTTATTGATTCATTATTATTAAATTGCTTCAGTGCGATGTTAAATTTATTTTTCAACTTAGCATCTAAATTAATTTTATGTTTAATTTTATCATTTAATTCATTTATATCTTTTAATTCACGATACCCAATACTGTCATTTGTTTTGGGAATATCAAATCCCCAAATAAATGCATTCAGATCATTAGTTTCTTTACGCCATTTTTCTGGGAATGTAACTCTTCTTGTATGACTCATTTCAGAAAATGATTTTTCTGGACCACAAAACACAGGGATATTTAACTGATTTACTTTTTTTAAAATGCCAAGTGTTGAAAATAGCCCTTCTTCACACGAAGCTTCTCCTGATGGCTCAAGAACAATTAATTTAATATCTGATACTGGGTGTAACAAATTTATTAATAATGAAAAGATGTCATCATATGCACCATCATGAAATAATGCTGTTGCTTTCGCAGCCCAAGTTGCGGAACTAAAACTTGGAACAAAAACACTCACTAAGATAATACAAGTGTTTTTCATTTTTTCATGAATCAATGAATGTGAAAACAGAGCATGTAGCAGTAAAAACTTCATAAAGAATTTTAGTCTCTCGACATCATATTAAGAATCTTATCCATAAGAATCCACGAATCTACTTACTATAATCCTTAATATTACAGTTTTTACTTAACTACTGTTAAGTGCGATGGTTTTTTTCCATCTTTTTTCTTGAGCCCAGGGGATGCAGGTGATGATAAATTAGTACTAGTAACTTTTTCTATTGTTGGTGGGGGCTCGGTCTCTTCATCATTAAAGACCATCCCCTGACCATTCTCACTAGCGTATATAGCTAATACTGCTAGCATCGGCACATGAATGTCATGTGTTATGCCATGAAATTTAGCCATGAAATCTATCGCATCATTCCCCAAAGACAGTTCATGGACTGCATCCATAGATACATTCAGTACTATTTGCCCATTTTCTACGTATTCCAGAGGAACTTGAGCATCTGAATGATTAGCATTTACGACGACATATGGGGTACAGGAATTATCCACAATCCACTCATAAAACGCTCTTACTAAATATGGCCGTGTAGATTTCATGTTCTAACTCTCTTATATCCTTAGCATCCTTTCAGCATCAGTTAAGCTTGCTTGAAAAGATTCTCTTTGAAACATGCGCTCAGCATATTCTAAAACTGGAGCTGCTTGTGGTGGTAACTCTACTCCCAAGCTTGGTAATCTCCATAACAGTGGCGCTATACAGCAATCTACAAGTGATATTTCTTCGCTTAAGAAAAATGGCATCTCGACAAAAACAGGGATTACACTTGAAATACTTTCAGCTAGAGCTTTTCTTGATAAATTGCGTTCTGTCTCTGGGGTTTGTAAATCTAAAATCTTATCTAAGTGATGATACCAATCTTGATTAACTCTATGCATCATCAATCTACTTCTGCCTTTGGTAACAGGATAAACTGGCATTAGTGGTGGATGTGGGAACCGCTCATCAAGATATTCCATAATTATTTCAGATTGATATAAAATTAAATCTCTATCAACCAATGTTGGCAAAGAGCCATATGGATTTACTTCAAGCAAGCTCTCATGTGCCTTTGCATTTGTATCAACTTCGATGACATCATATGTAACGCCTTTCTCTGCTAAAACAATTCTAACTCTGTGACAATATGCATCATCAGATAAAGAATACAAGGTCATTACGGAACGTTTATTAGCAGCTGATGCCATACTTCATTACCTCTTAAAATTAAATGTGTCGTGATTTCAGTCAGTGAACATCCTTCCAATACTCACGTTTTAGCAAATATGCAAAGACCGTAAATATTACTAGAAATGCTATAACAAATACACCAATATTTTTTCTTTCTACCTGATGCGGATCAGCAACATAAGATAGGAAGTTAACCAAGTCTGCTACAACCTTATCGTATTCATCAGTAGAAAGACTTCCTGAATGAGCAAGTGTTAGAGAAGAAATAACTTTATCTTCAACTTGCTTACCCCCTATATCATGAATGGTGCTTTTATATTCTGGCACCAAAATTCCTTGTAAATTTGCTAGTACATGAGGCATTCCAACATCTTCAAAGACTGTATTATTTACACCCCATGGTCTACTCTCATCAAGATAAAAACTCCTTAAAAAAGTATAGACCCAGTCAGCGCCTTTAGATTTTGCTACTAAGGATAAATCTGGTGGTGCAGTTCCAAACCATTTTTCTGCATCTGCTGTTCGCATTGATGTTTTAATAGCATCTGTCATCTTTGCAGCGTTTCCAAATATCAAACTATCTTGCACAACCTTGTCTAAGACTTTACCTTGTTCATCTGTAATACCAATTCCTTTAGCCAAACTACCATAGCGCGTGTATTGAATACCATGGCAACCACTACAAGTATTCATGAAGGTTTTAGCTCCTCTTTGTAAGGAAGCATAATCCGTTGGATCCAATGGCGCCTTATCTAAGTGAACTTGATTGCCACTAGCAAAGCTACATAGTGAACAAGATATCGACAGTATAAAAATGTACAGTTTCATTACTTTCAACACTTTACCCTCTCTGGCTCAGGCTTTGTTTTATCTATCTTTGAATAAATTGGCATTAGGAAGAAAAAACCAAAGTATATAACGGTGCATATCTGTGCTAACAAAGTTTTTCCTGGTGTTGGTTCTTGTAACCCCAAATAACCCAATAAAACAAAACTTATAGTAAACAAAGCTAATGCCGTCCTAAAAATAGGCCCCTTATATCTTATAGATTTTACTGGACTTCTATCTAACCAAGGTAATAAACAAAATATTGTTGTTGCAAGCCCCATGGCAATAACCCCAAGTAATTTATTGGGTATTGCTCGTAATATTGCGTAATAAGGCGTCATATACCATACAGGAGCAATATGCTCTGGTGTTTTCATTGCATCAGCAGGATCATAGTTAGGAGCTTCTAGAAATAAACCATAGAAATCTGGCATGAAAAAAACCACACCAAAAAATAGTATTAAGAACACTCCCACACCAAATAAGTCTTTAACTGTGTAATATGGATGAAAAGGTATACCATCTAATGGAATGCCTTTTTCATTTTTAGTTTTCTTAATTTCAACGCCATCTGGATTATTTGATCCAACTTCATGTAAAGCAAAGATATGTATAAATACTAATCCTACGAACATTAAGGGCACGGCCACAACATGTAGAGCAAAAAATCTATTTAAAGTAACACCAGATACCCCATAATCACCTCGAACCCATTCCATTAGGAAATCACCCACAAATGGAACTGCACCAAATAGTGATGTGATAACTTGCGCCCCCCAAAAAGACATATTGCCCCAAGGTAAAAGATAACCGAAAAATGCTTCAGCCATTAGGCACATAAAAATACCCATCCCAATTAGCCATACCAGCTCTCTAGGTTTTTTATACGATCCATATAACAAGCCTCGGTACATATGCAAATAAACCACAATAAAAAAGAATGATGCACCCGTCGAATGCATATATCTAAGTAACCAGCCCATTGGTAAATCACGCATAATGAATTCTACTGAAGCGAATGCACCTTCAGCTGAGGGATTGTAGTTCATAGTTAACCAGATACCAGTAAGTAGTTGATTAACCAACACCAACATAGCTAAAGAACCAAAATAATACCAAAAATTAAAATTTTTGGGAGCATAATACCCAGACAAATGCTCTTTCCATAATTTGGTAAGCGGTACACGTTCATTCACCCAATCCAAGGTATATCCAACCAGTGAAATTGATTCTTTCTCTTTTGTCATTTATGCACCCCCTGCATCTTCACCGATACGCAATACGGTTTCACTAATAAAGCTATATGGTGGAACTACTAAATTTGTTGGTGCCGGAACACCTTGATAAACTCGACCAGACATATCGAATTTTGAGCCATGACAAGGACAAAAAAATCCTCCAGGCCAATCTGAATCTACACTGCCTTTTTTGGGACGATACATAGGAACACAGCCAAGATGAGTACAAATACCGATAGCAACAAAAAAAACTTCATTAATTGCCCTGTAAATGTTTTTAGCATATTCTGGTTGTTGGGGTACGTCTGAGTTAGGATCCCTAAGCATATCATCCATGCTAGATAGCCCGTCTAAAATTTCTTTTGTTCTATGAACAACAAATATTGGTTGGCCTCGCCAGGATACTGTTATTTTTTGCCCTGGTTCTATCTTAGCAACATCAATGTCAACCGGTGCTCCTAATGCTTTTGCCTTTGCACTTGGCAACCATGAGCCAACAAAAGGTATTGAAGCTAAACCTAGACCTACGCCACCAATGATACCTGTAGCTGCAGTTAAAAACTGCCTCCGCTTCATGTCAGTATCATGATGCTCCATCCATTCCCCCTTTTCCCTAACTTCCCAATATATACTAGAGCATAAAGATGCCCATTGGGAAAGACAAATTTCCTAATCGATAAAGTCTAACATATTTAATCAAGCACAAAAAAGCCCAGGGACAACAATAGGGATTTTGTAACGAAAAAAAGCAAGGCTCTCTCGAGCCCTGCTTCTAATATATTGACAAAAAGATATATTATCTTTTTGAGTATTGCTCAAGTTTACGTGCTTTACGACGGCCAACCTTCTTCCTCTCAACAACACGAGAGTCTCTAGTTACAAATCCAACTGCTCTTAGTAGTCTTCTAAATGACTTCTTATCTTCTGAATCATCGCTAGTAGCACCACCAGTTTCTTCATCATAAGCCATCAATGCACGAGTAATACCATGCCTAACTGCACCAGCTTGCCCAGTTACACCACCACCTCTTACAGTGATTTTAGCATTAAATTTTTCTATCATATTAACAACTTCAAATGGCTGACGAACAACCATTCGTGATGTACCACGAGTGAAATAATTATCTAATGACAACCCGTTTACAGTTATTTCACCAGTACCAGCTGATAGAAATACTCTCGCTGTTGATGATTTACGTCTACCGGTACCATAATATTTTTTAGCTTGGCTACTCATTATATTTTAAACCTCTAATAATTCTGGCTGTTGTGCCGTATGCGGATGCTCTGTACCAGCATATACTTTAAGCTTGCTATACATAGAACGCCCCAATGGGTTGCGAGGCAACATTCCTTTTACAGCTAAACTAATAACTCTATCTGGATGCTTATCTATTAATTGTTTGAAAGACAATGACTTTATACCACCCGGATAGCCTGTGTGGCGATGGTACATTTTATCATCAGTCTTATTGCCAGTTACAGCAACTTTCTCTGCATTTACAACAATAATGTAATCACCAGTATCTACGTGAGGGGTATATTCAGGCTTATGTTTGCCTCTTAATCTTCTCGCAACTTCACTCGCAAGACGGCCTAAAGTCTTGCCGTTTGCATCAATTAAGTACCATCCTCTTTTAACTTCGGCTGGTTTTGCACTGTAGGTCTTCATGGATCCCCCGGTTTTTAATTTTTAGAACGATAAGTCCCTTTTTCAGGAAGTAAACAATCGTTATGTAAAACAGGCGCTAATATTAAGATATCTACCCCAATTGTGTCAAGATTATTAACAGCATATAGTTTTCAAACTCACTTAATTATGCCAAAAACCCTCTTTTAAAGACCTCGTTACTGGAAATATGATGCCAGATTATAGCCTCAATATCACTTTTATTCTGAAAAGTGTACCAGCAAGCTTCTGGATATATGACTACAATCGGTCCTAATGCACAACGCCCCATACATCCAGATGTCGATACACGAAACTTTCCTGGCCCCCACATATCATTTTTGATAAGAAAGTCCTTGGCCCATACCACAGCGTCCCTAGAGCCTCCCAATGAACAACACTTCTTGCCCTGCTCTTTTAAATTAGTACAAAAAAAGATGTGTTTTTGATAGTAGATTGTCATAAAATAAACCTGTGATGACTAATTCGAAGTCTATTTTAGAACAGGGACGACAGTCAAATACAATGGATTCAGAAAAAATATCCGACTTAAAGGCTCAAATAATTAATTATTCCAACCAATGTGTTAAATGTGGCCTATGTTTATCAGGTTGCCCAACTTATAAAGTTTATAAAAATGAAGCTAAATCTCCACGAGGTAGACTTTCTTTAATGCAAGCTTTAGCTGAAGGTAAACTTGAATCAACTCAAAGTCTTAAGGAACACTTAGATACATGTTTGCACTGTCTTGCTTGTGAAGGCCTATGCCCATCAAATGTTGCTTACGGTAAAAGCTTGAATGCAACAAAGGAGCTTTGGGCTAGCACGACCAAGAGTAATGAAAGTTTTGCCAAGGTTCCATTATCGATAGACCTCATAATCAGCACCCCCAAACTAATACAATATTGCCGCACAGCAGTATATATTTACCAAAAAACCAAATTAAATAGAGCTTTCAAATCATTATTTGCAAAAACAAATCTAGGTCGCATAGAATCAATTTTACCAGATATAGCAAAGCCTGTAGATTTAAGAACAGTCGCCCAAGCAAAAATTAATACCAAAATGAAACCGGTTCAATTATTTTTAGGGTGTATATCACAAATCACGGACCAAAAGACAAGCATTGATACTATAAGGCTATTACAGGCTTTTGGTTACAAAGTAAATATCCCCCAATTACAAACATGCTGCGGGGCAATGCATTTACATGCAGGACATAAAATCCGCTACCAGGATTTTCTCTTACAAAATCAAAAGGCTTTTGATCCGAAAATTCCAATAATATATAGCGCCTCAGGATGCGGTATGCATATAGCTCCAGATTCACATGAAGTCGAAGAAATCTGTGAGTTTCTTACAAAAGCTATAAAAACCCCAACTTTCAAACCTTTAAAAGCTAATGTTTTAGTGCACACCCCATGTACCTTGAAGCAGCATAGCACCAATCCCATGGCAGCTACTAATCTCCTAAAGCACATTCCAGAAATCAAATTATCCACCATGAAGAAAGACTCTTGCTGTGGCTCAGCTGGTTTGAATATGATTAAAAACCCTAATCTTGCTGAAAATATTCTTGATACCCTACTACATCAAGAATTAATTTGCCCTCCAAACTTCCTGGTCACAAGCAACATTGGCTGCTCCATGCACATCGTTAAACACTTAAAAAAACAGAACAAAAACATTTCAGTGGTTCATCCAGTCACCCTATTAGCACAACAACTCCTCTAAAATCATACCAACAAAAATCACCTTAACTATTGACTTATTATGAAAATTTAAGAAAAATAGTCTCTTGCATGCATTGTGTGCTATTATTTTTTCGTTATCATTATTAATTGAGGAGAAGGTTTAGATGGCGCCAAAGAAATCTGTTGCTAAAAAGAAAAGCAGCAAAGCTAAGAAACCAGTAGCTAAGAAAGTTGTAAAGAAAGTTGTTGCAAAGAAAAAAGTTGTTGCAAAGAAAAAAGTTGTTGCAAAGGCAGCTCCAAAGAAAGTAGTTGTGAAATTAGCAAAACTTAAAAAGAAATATGATGCGGCTTTAACTAAGTCACAACAATATTCTACTATTGCTGAAGTAACTGGCGTAGCCAAAAAAGACGTTCAATCAGTTATGGAATGCTTAGAGCCACTTATCTCATCTCACCTTAAAGGTGTTGGTGAAATATCTCTAGCAGGACTTATGAAGGTTAAAGTTGTTAGAAAGCCTGCAACTAAAGCTCGTAAAGGTGTTAACCCATTTACTGGCGAACCTACTATCTTCAAAGCAAAACCTGCGCGTAATGTAATTAAAGTACGCCCTCTTAAAAAACTAAAAGACGCCGTATAATATAAAAAATTAAACTCACTCGCTGTACAACAAAGAAGCCCTTTTTAAAAGGGCTTTTTCATTTTCGCTCTTTAGATGATATATCCAAGTCCAAAATTAATTAGTTAGCTTACAATTACCTGGGTTGGAAATTTAACCGCTCCCATCTTAGATTTATACTTCCTCGAGGTAATTAACTTTAGCAAGAACCCAAAACCCATAAGTGTTAGTATTATACCGAACACCCAAGCACTAGAACTACTTGGGTGTTCGGACCAAGTTGCGACTTGATAAAAGCTAACAGAAACTATATAGGCAAGAAATGTGCTCCATACAACAGAAAATACTGCCCATTTTTTATTTAACTCTTTTGCGATAGATGCAACCACAGAGATACAAGGGAAATATAATAGAATAAATAACAAGTAGGCAAATGCTGAAATTGCCCCTTTAAACTTCGTATGAATGACCCCTATCATACTATCGTTCACAGCTATATCTGGTGCACTAGCTTTTAAAGGGTTTACAAGTGAAGTTGAAAACCCTTTAAGATTATTAGATACAGAAGATAATGAATTCTGTAACGTTGCCAAAATATCACTTGCCCTCAGGCTCTCCTTTTTATTTTTATTGCCACCATAGAGTGAACTTAAAGTCCCAACCATTACCTCTTTAGCTGACATTCCAGTAATCAATGCAACCGTTGCCTGCCAGTTATCCTTGTCTATCCCCATAGGCTCTAAAGCAGGCGTAAAGAAACGACCAGTTCTTTCTAAAGCACTAAAGGCACCATTATCTTTGTCTTCCCCCATAACCCCTAGCAAAGCGCAAACTGGGATAATAACCATACCAGCCTTACTAATGAATCGTTTTAATTTTAACCAGGAATTTTTACAAATCTGAGAAAATTTGGGAACCTGGTACTCTGGCAAATCGAGAATTAATCTGGAATTAGATTTCCCCAATATTGTTAACCTTAAAAATATCCCGGTTAACAATGCGACTAATATTCCCAGAAAATATAAAGCAAAAATAACATTGTGTCCGTAGCTATCAAAAAATGCTGATACAAAAACTGTATATATAGCAAGTCGCGCACTACAAGACATGAATGGCATCATCATGATAGTTAAAATACGCTCATTTCTGTTGCTAAGTGTTCTAGTACCCATTACGGCAGGAACATTACAGCCAAACCCAACTATCATTGGGATAAATGACTGCCCAGGCAGCCCTAAATACTTCATGAATTTATCAACCAAGAATGCGGCCCGCACCATATAGCCAGACTGCTCTAATACTGATAAAGCAAAAAACATAGAAAATAATACTGGTATAAAAGAAAGAGTTACATTAATACCTTGCCCAATGCCATCGGCAACAAAAACAATTAACCAATTAGGTATTGCCACGGAGCTTAATAGTAATTTTGGTAATTGTATAAATATTGCCTGCGATGACAAATCAAAAAAATCCTGAAATGCACCACCTAAATTTATTGAAAAAACAAACATCAAGTACATAACAAAGAAAAATATTGGCAATCCAATGATTCTATTTAATAAAACACTATCCAGATAATAACTAATATTTTTATTTTGAGTTAATGGTGATTTTCTAATTTTACTACCACACACTTTAACTAAAATTGAATCTATATAATCATATCTATACCTAGCCATATAAACATCAAATTCTATCCCTGTTACTTTTGTTATTTTTTCAGTAAAACCTGTAATACTTGATCTATCTGATTCATTTAAAGTAACGGTATCTCCTTCCATAGCATGGACGGTTAGTCCATCAACATTCATGTTATGAGATAATTCACCAATAGCTAGTGCCCCCTGCGATATCATTCTAGATATCTCCTTAGGGTAATTGAGCTCTTTATGATTATAACTATTCGGCTCTTCAACATGACTAATTATCAATTTTTCCAAAGATGCCAGTCCTTGATTATTTTTGGCAATCATTGGCATTACTGAGACACCAAGGCTTTTTGCTAATATATCAATATTAATTTTTATACCTTTTTTGAGTGCTAAATCCATACAGTTCAACACTACGATCATTGGCCCACGCCAAATTTCAAGTAATTGCCTGGTTAAATAAAGATCTCTTCTAAGGTTTGCAGCATTAACAACATTAATAACCAAGGTTCCTTGGCTATTTTGCCAAAGATAATCTAAAGCAATTTTTTCATCTTTAGGAGTTTGAGCAAAGGATATTAAAGAATGACATCCTGGCAAGTCAACAAGCTCAATTTCACCAGTTGAACATCTTACTTTTGCTTCGGTTGCACTTACAGTAACCCCAGACCAGTTACCTACCTTCTGCATTTGCCCTGAAATTGCATTAAAAATAGAAGTCTTTCCAGAGTTAGGCCTACCAAAAATAACTGCTCTGTGTATTTCATCAATGCTAAAATTCATAATCTAGGTCAACCTCTAGAATATTAGCTTCTGGCTTCCTGAGGCTAAATGAGTGCTTATCTTCTTCAATTCTAACTATAAATGGATCGCCTAAGGGTGCAATCCATTGAACCATAATTTTAGCACCTGGAATTAGTCCTTCCGATATTAATCGTTGTCTGTAGTAACTGGAACCTCCAACAATTTTGGTAACTGTTCCCTTCTGGCCTACTTTCAAATCTGCTAAATTCGCCATTGGTCTATCTCAAATAAGAATCATTTGCATTTTGCCGAATTTATCGGCTAGCGTCAATAAGATATCATGGGTTATGTTGGCGAGAAAGATATTGGCTTGTCCGCATCTCAGTTAGCCTACTTACGGTTCTTTTGAATTGAAATTGTAACACTATTCCTTGATATAATTTATCAGGCTCAGTGGTAGCAATACCAATAAAGTTTACACACCTATCGTACAATTCATCTATCAGTACGATAAATCGTCTGGCTTCATCCTCATTATTACTAGTAAATATAGGAATGTCAGAAACAATTACGGTATGAAAACAACTTGCAATTTCTATATAATCACGAGAGCTTCTTGGCCCGCAGCAAATATTTGAAAAAGTAAACCATACGACATCATCTGCAATACCATATACACTTATATTCCTACCATCAACTTCAATACTAGTATTCCAATATGGAGTGACCGGTACAAGTTTACTAAAATAATCTTTCATAATTTCATATATTCTAGGTTTAGAACTTAAGTGATAAACCCCTGCACTACTCAAAACTTTAAATCTATAATCAACCCCAGAATCAACTTCGAAAATATTACAATTCTTCTTTAATAGTGTTATCGCTTTGATAAATTTTTGTCTCTGCAAGCCATCATTATATAAATCATCAACGTTTACATTCGAGGTAAAAACAATAACAATTTTTTTATCAAATAAATATCTAAGCAAAGTTCCTAATATCATAGCATCAGCTATATCTGACACATAAAATTCATCAAAGCAAATCACTTTAGCTTCTTTTGCAAAATTATCTGCAACTACTTGTAAAGGATCATCATGCCCTTCAATAGCTGTTAACTGCGTATGAACTTTCAACATAAACCTATGGAAATGGATCCTAGTTTTATCCTCTATTGGTAAAGAGTTGTAAAAAAGATCCATCAAATAAGTCTTCCCTCTACCAACTCCTCCCCATAGATATAATCCTCGAGCTAGTTTGAAGTTTCTCAGCCATATAGATTTAAGCATCTCCCATGGATTACCAACAGCAATTTGACGCTCCATAATTTCATTGTAGACACATTGCAACAATTCTATTGCTTGTTTTTGTGATTCATCAGGCTCAATTAATCCTGCAGAAATATCAGCCACATACTGATTAATTATTGGTTGTGTTGATAAATTCATCTACTATATTCCTGAGCTCAATGAGCTTGCCATGAAAAAAATGTGAAGCTCCATTTATTTTTTGCATAGAGCTTACATGTGCAAACTTATCATACCATGCATCAAAATCTTTCATTAAAATCAACTCATCTTCATCACCAACAATAATTTCCCACTGACAATGTGGCTCTTTTAAATTATTATAATCGTGATGATGCACAACAGGAGCTATTGAGATAAGTTTATCTATATCTTCAAGTATTAATGCAACTCTTAGACTAATGTAGGCACCAAAAGAAAATCCTGCTAGGTATATATGTTTATTTCCATAAGTGGTCCTAGCCCAGGTTATCACTGATATTAAATCTGCAATCTCACCATCAGTATCACCATATGAACCAGCACTATCACCGACGCCTCTATAATTAAACCTTATTGCAATTTGACAGTTTTTCTCAAGCACTTTAAAAACTGTAGTGACAACTTTATTAGTCATTGACCCACCATGTAATGGGTGAGGATGACAAACAATTGCAATAACATCACATCTAGCATTATTATTACATGATTGTTCAAATTCTATATTTCCAGACAGTCCATATATAGTCTGCATTTTCAACCCTTTAATTTCACGAACACCCACAGTCATCATTATAATCATTTTAACTGATTTATTGAAAACCCCCTCATCCGAGACAAAGCCAACTGACAAAAACATCATAAAAAACAGTAACTTATTGCAAACTAGACAATTCTGTCCTATATCTAAAAATATGCTGAAATATCCAGTCAATGGCGAAGCAGAGCGTGATTGGCAATCAAAACCAATAAATTACAAGGAAAATAACATGGAAAAAGCAGAACAAGAAGACACAAGAAACACCCCAAAAGATACTAATTCCGTAGCATCAATAGATAGGCCCATTGGTTCCAATGGTGGCGCAGGTGGTGCTGGTGCAGGTAGTATTGGTGCAAGCACAGAGATAGATGGAGATAGTTCTACCGCTGTAGCATTAGACTCAGTTGGAAGTAATGCTCAAAACTTAGCGGCTATAATAGGCTCTCTTCCTCCTGAGCTTAGAGCAGATGCAGATTTCATGAGAGACTTAACTATGCGAATGTTAGGAACAGATAGCATGGCATCAGCATCTAGAAATGATTCTGCTGCTCACAATCGTCGAATGCTAGAAGGAACTAGTCATTCTATAGTCCAAATTGTTAATACTTCAGAATCTTTTAATGTTTTAAATCCAGGTAAAGAGGGGGATTTACAAAAAAGTTCTGGTACAGGGGTTGTTATCGATGTAGAAAAAAGATTAATCCTTACAGATGATCATGTTGCCGGTGCCAGTAAAACACTTAGTATAAATCAAGGCCCTCATAGCAAAAAATATTCTGCCAAACTAGTTTATTCTTCTGAAGTATGTGATTTAGCACTTGTCACTGTTGATAATGATGAATTTTGGGAGTCTGCACAAGCTCTTTCTATATCCGATGTTGATGCTGAGCCAGGGGTTAATGTTACCTCTATTGGCTACCCAATGGCTGGGGGAACTATTTGCATCACGAAAGGAAATTTATCTAGAATTGAAGCACATGGATACGCCCATAGTGGTGTTGAACTCCCTATAGCTCAAATTACAACACCAACAAATCCTGGTAATAGTGGTGGACCAGGCTTATCCGATGATTTACAAATCCTTGGAATAACTCATCAAGGCATGCCTGGTACTAATTCCATTTGCCATATGATCCCTCCATCTGTAATTTCTAAATTTATGACAGCATACAGGGAGAATGTAAATCAATTCCAAATATTTCCAACTCTATACGCTAAATTTGGCAGACTCAGCAATAGTCATGCTAGAGCTAGTCATGGATTAGATGAAGAGGCTCATAAAGAGCTTGGTATTTTAGTTACTGATATAGCAGAGCTATCATGCTTGCATGGAACATTAGCTGCTGGTGATGTTTTAATTGGTATAAATGGATTTGATGTAACAACTAAGTCCACTATAAAACCTCGTGAAGGTGACACTACAAACCCAAAATATTGCAGCAATCTATTGTCATATGTTCATATGTTGAATATGGGCGAAGAAGTCAGCCTGGATTTCTTTAGAGATGGGGAGCTGCATACTGAAACAGTACGGCTATCCAAAGCAATTGGTGATTTATCTGCACTACAATCACGCCAAGATAAACCTTCATTTTTCATTGAAAATGGCTTGGTTTTCTATGAAATGAATACAGACTTAGCTGCATCACTAGGAACAGCTCTAATTCTATCCCCACCGGAACTTCGTGCTAGAATGTCTAAGTTCAGATCAACTCCTGATGAAGCTATAGTCATTATCCTTGGATATTTTGATAATACAAAGGAAGAGGGGGCCACATACGGGTATCCAGAAGCTCCTACAATAATCAACACCATTAACGGCCAAACAATACATAATTTAGCTCACCTAAAAGAAGTAATGGAAGCAGAAGCCTCCACTGCTTACCACACAATAACATCTATAGTTGAGCAAAGTTCACCTATAATTATTCCAAGACTAACGGCCCTTGAATTATCAGAAAAATTAACTCGCTTTGGTTATACCAAATCTTGCTCAGATGATTTGCGGTCTACAGAGGTCATTGATATTGCTGCTAGTGCAAGTTCAAGCTTAGTTGTAGATGAGCACACTCTAGCAACCAGCAACTCAAGAGTAAGTGCACAAGTTGGTGCGCCTGTATTATATTTGAGTAATGCTAGACAACTAAGAACTGAACCATTGCCCAGAGATAACTCATATGACCATTCAGCAGCAGCAACAAACACTTACAAAGCTGGTTCACTTAGACTATAAAGATTTATAATTATAATTGTTTTGGGGTTGGCTATTTTAATTGCCAATCCCAAATAATTTATTATTAAATTTATCAAAAACAATAGCAAAAGCACTGTTTCCCGCAACATTAACTGCGGTAATAATAGGATCAAATACGATATAAATTGCAGTAATCATTGAAAGCATACTATTAGAAAAACCTAAGTGTTGTTCAAGGATTGGCAGCATTACTAGAATACCCCCAGCAGGTACTGCAGCAACTGCAAATTTTGCTAAAACAAAGAAGAGAGAAAAAGTTAAGAAAGTTGAAATATCAGGAAATGGCATACCAAAATTTTGCAGTAATGCAAACGCTGTAATTGGAATTGCAACACAATCTCCAATTAAATGAATATTAACTGTAGTTGATACCACCAAGCGTGATAATCCTTTTGATGAAGTATTTTTCTCTGCACCATCAAAAATAAGAGGTAATGATGAGGCACTAGACATAGTACTAAAGCCTGTTGCGATCCCAGGTGATGCATTTTTAATAGCTTTATGCCACTTTCTAAGATTAAAGTTCTTGCCTAGACCAAATAAAAATACAACATAGGCAATCTGTACACACACCATCACTAGAAATAAGTACCCATACTCTTTTATCATTACCCCCATAACTTTATCATGCTGAAACTTCACTAAAAATCCAAAGATAAATATTGGCATAATAGGAACAATAATCTTGCGAAGAATGAATATCACAAATGTATTAGCTTTCTGTGCTAGTGTTTGCGTTTGCTTAGCTAAGAATAAACTACATGCAATACCTATAAACATCCCTGAAAACAATGCGATTTGGTTTTCAATCAAAACTGGAAACTTAAAATCCATAAAAGGAGTAAGACCATCAACATGCTCATGGTGCAACACTGCAAACTTCCCTGAAATGAACAGAGAACCCGAGACATATGCTATCCACGTAGTAAAGAAATTGGATATGCAAATTATAGGAATTAGTAGCAAGATTACTTTAATGCCTCCTTTTTGCTTAACAATATTAAACATCCCAGAGAACAACAGTAAAAAAATTATTAGTGGTAAAATAAAAAGCAAGCAACTTTTTATTAATAAACTTGTGGTGAAACATAGGCGCAAAATTGATTCAGGAGCAACTTCACCAACGACTAATGCTATCAATATAATGACTAGCATCACCCCTGGTAACCCCAGTTTTATTTTCATACCACACCCCAAATCTAGAACAATAACTTTATTTGCATACCGATTACGAGCATACACCCATTATAAGATCTTGTCACTACTTGCCCCCCAAAGGCCTGAGCCTCACAAATTAAAAATATTTTATGATATCCCACCAAATATCTTTAATTTAGTATTTCGCGATAACAAGTTCATTTGCTAGAATGCCTGTTCAAGCTTAAAAAATCTGAGGCTCTCTATGAAATTAGTTGTCAAACTTCTCGCTGGCTTAATTCTTTCCACTTGCATGTTATCAGCCAATGCACAAATCAATATGGATCTAGCTAGTAAAGGCAGTCTCAGCCCAATGCTTAAAGAAATTATGCCCAGCATGGTCGCAATTTCTGGCGTAAAGAAGATACAGATGCCCACTCTCGATCACATTCCCCTTAATTCTATGCCACAACAACCAACTGAACAGCTCGGCTATATGGTTGGCTCTGGAGTTATTGTTGATGCTGACAAAGGTCTAATATTAACCAATGCCCATGTTATCGCAGAAATGGATGAAGTAGAGGTCTTACTGCATGATAAAAGAAAATATGGTGCTAAAATACTTGGGATAGATAGAGATTCTGATATCGGTTTGCTTCAAATAGAGTCAAAAAGCTTAACATCTATTGATTTTGCCGACTCAGATGAAGTTGCTGTTGGTGACTTTGTTGTCGCAATTGGTAATCCATTTGGTTTCAACCAGACCGTAACCTTCGGAATTATTAGTGCTCTAGGACGCACAGACTTGGGCATTAGCGGTTATTATGACTTCATTCAAACTGATGCTTCAATAAACCATGGCAACTCAGGTGGTGGTCTTGTTAATACAAGTGGGCAACTTGTAGGTATAAACACAGCCCTTCTTACACCACCGAACGCTGGAAACATTGGTCTTGGTTTTGCAATCCCCAGTAATATGGCTAAAAGTATTATGACTCAACTTGCAAGCTCTGGTCATGTTGACAGGGGTCCGCTAGGAGTATCACCACAAGTGTTAACACCAGATTTAGCCAAAGCTTTTGGTGCCAGCTCAACAAAAGGGGCTGTAATCATTGATCTATTACACAATTCACCAGCTCAAACAGCAGGGTTAACCGTTGGTGATGTCATCATTGGTGTGAATAATAAGGAAGTTAAAAATCCCGCACACCTTCGAACCATGATTAGCATCATTCCAATAGGAAGCACTATTACAGTTAAAATTATTAGAGACAAAAAAGAAAAAGAGTTAGAAGTAAAGTTGACCAGCTTGAAAGATAATTATACCGATGGTGAAAATATCTTCCCAGGACTCAAGGGAGTATACCTTGATGAGTCAACACCTGCAGACTCTCCATACGTAGGAATTAAAATTATGGAAATAAATCCACAAAGTATTGCTAGCAATACAGAGCTACAGATTGGTGATGTTATTATTGCTGCTAATAAGTCTAAAACCACATCATTAAAAGAGTTAACTAAAATTGCTCAAGAAAATAAAGAAATTTTGCTACTTCAAGTATCAAGGGACAATATAAATTTTTTCGTTGCTTTACCAGCAAAAACTAATTAGCTGATTTAATTATTTAGTTAAATGATTTTTGATTGATTCACAAATAAATCATGTTAAGCTATGATTTAACTAATAGCGTGAAGTTTTTATAAGCGAATTGGTTTAAAATGTTTTGATACTAAGCACATGCAAAGAACTGTGCTATCAATTCGCTCATGCAATCTACACATAGTCAGTTAAAAAAAATACAATTATCATTATTAGGCTAGCATGAGCAAAAAAATAATAATCGAAGGAGTTACAGAAGAAGGAAAAAAATTTCGCCCTAGCGACTGGGCTGAACGCGTTAGCGGTAACCTCTCTACTGTGAAAAAGAATCGAATACAATATTCACCAATGCTGCAACCATCAGTTAAAGATGGTAACAAGTGTGTATTATTGGATCCTGAGCTAAAAGAAACAAATCCAGAACTATATAAATACCTTCTGGATTTTGCTAAAAAGAATAAACTAAAGCTATGTAAAGATGATGACTAAAATTTTCAATAATGGCAATTAAATATATTATATTCCACTAACGGCTAGTCGCCGACGTCTATTGCTATATGAACTTCTTGAGGATAATTGACAATTATTACTTACACCTTGTCTATAGTCTCTTCCTGTATAATTTTGCTCTCTGTTATCACCAAAATTTCTTAACATAGATAACTGCCTGTAACTTGGAAATATTGTGGGCTCAACTATAGAAGCCTCCCTAATACTGAGCAAGTAATTAGAACGTCGCTCCATAGCAGTAATTCTGGGCCTTGTTATTTTAAGTTTGTCCTGTAAAACTTCAAACGCTTTATTAATCAAAATTTTACCAGCAGTAGTTACAGCAAATTGATTAGTTATATATATCAAAGCTTTATTTTTCAGATCACAGCCCTCAAAATGTTCTCTACACTTTGTCATAACAGCCATAAATAGTGTTAACATTTTATTATAAAACAAATGCATGTGCTGTTCATGAATTTTCAATAGTGCACACCAATCTATAATTTTAAACTCTGCATATTGCTCCAACCTATCTAAACTAATAGTATTGTTAAACTGCAAACTTTCCAATTTATTTAAAATACATGTATCCAAACGATTGTTTCGATTAGAGTATTGCTCCAAAACATTCAAATAAGGATCATTAACAAACTCATATATCCCTATAAATTTAAGCTTTAAATTCCCCATTAATGCTTCGTTAATATAATCCTTAGTTTGCATAGAAAAAGATCTTGTATTATCTTGCCAAACATATATATTTTCAACTGTTGATGGCTGTCTTAAACTATTCCAAAATATACGCTGAAATTCATCACTCCAGTCCATGAACTCAACGTTTGCAATATATAGTGATTGTAAAAATAATGATTTATGAAAAACAGAACACAATTGCTCAAAACGATTCTCATCAAACTCAACAAAAGTTCCTTCACTTACATCTAAAACTACAATATCCATATCTATAAGAGCTTTACTAACTATAGACATTTGTTCCATAGATAAGTACTCTAAGTGTGTTGCACGCATACTTACATTGATGGCTGATGCTGCAGATATCACTTCAAGCAACACTTGCAGTTTAGTTAAATTAAGAACTGACAAATCCACATCATTTAACACTATGTTTGTGAATACTTTGTTATGGCGTTCAATTTCTCTTTTAATTAAAAAAAGGTGTGAGGATGTTGCACCTAAACTTACAATTCCTGTTAAATTTAGGCACTTTCTTGACGGACATTTAATCGCAGAAATTATTTTTTCTAATTCTTCTTCCATAATAATTATTCTCCGTATAATTATATACTAGCAGAAGAGTTATTTTTCTCTAACAAAATGCCACTTATTTTTTGCAAACAATTATATTATCACCGTCCTTTTTTATAAACACATTATCTCCGGCTATAAAATCTCCTCTTATGAACTGTGTTGCTAATGGATTTTCAATTAACTCTCTTGTCATTCTTTTTAATTGTCTAGCACCGTATATAGGATTATATCCAACAGTTATCAACATATCTTTGACCTCGCTAGAAAAATGAAGACTAACATCTTGCTCTTTTAATTTAACCGTCAAATCAAGCAATATAATATCAATGATTTTAATTAATGCATCTTCACCCAAAGTATTAAACAAAACAATCTCATCTATTCTGTTAATAAACTCTGGTTTGAAATTATTTTCAACTATGGTCATTACTTTAGTTTTCATTTCTTCATATGTGGAATTTATATTTTCCTGGATATACTCAGCACCAAGATTGGAGGTCATTATTATAATAGTATTTTCAAAACTAACAGTTCGACCTAGACTATCCGTTAATCTACCATCATCAAGAACCTGTAATAATATATTAGATACATCAGGATGTGCCTTCTCAATTTCATCGAGTAAAACAACCGAGTAAGGTTTACGTCTAACAGACTCGGTTAAAAATCCTCCTTCCTCATGCCCAATGTAACCAGGAGGCGCACCAATTAATTTTGATACCGAATGCTTTTCCATATACTCTGACATATCAACTCTGATCATTGCATCTTGGGAATCAAACAAAAAATCAGCTAAGCATTTACAAAGATGTGTTTTCCCTACTCCAGTAGGTCCTAAGAATAAAAAAGAGCCGTTTGGCCGTCTAGAGTCAGATAATCCAGCTTTTGCACGCCGAATTGCATTTGCGACAACTTGAACTGCTCGCTCCTGCCCCACTATCTTAGCACCAAGAATAGTTTCCATATTAACAAGCTTTCCTCTTTCTCCTGCTAACATCTTAGTAATTGGGATCCCAGTCCATTTAGAAACTATACTCGCAATCTCCTCTTCACCAACTTTATTACGTAAAAGATGTGTATGAATTGGCATGCTAGCATTTGCTTTTTCTAATTTTTGTAAAGCCTCAGGCAACCTACCATATTGTATTTCTGACATTCGTGCTAAATTGGAAGCTCTCTTAGCTAAGAGTAGCTCACCACGTAATCTTTCTATTTCCTCTTTTAAATTTTTTGTTTCGTCCAAAATTAGTTTTTCTGATTGCCAAATATCATCTAGCTTTGCGTACTCAACATTGCTAGCTTCAATAAGTTTTTCTAAACTTTCAAGTCGATTTTTTGAAGCAAGATCATCTTCTTTTTTTAAGGCTTCAACTTCTATTTTATATTGAACTAATTTCCGCTCTAATTTATCAAGGGCCATTGGCTTCGAATCTATTTCAATCCTTATTTGGCTACCTGCTTCATCGATTAAGTCAATAGCTTTATCTGGCAATTTTCTGTCTGCAATATATCTACTCGATAATGTTGCTGCTGCAACTAAAGCTGGATCAGTTATTTCAACCCCATGATGCACTTCATAGCGCTCTTTAAGACCACGAAGAATTGCTATCGTATCTTCTATATTTGGCTCATCAATTACTATCTTCTGAAACCTACGCTCAAGGGCTGCATCTTTTTCAATATATTTCCTATATTCATTTAAAGTTGTTGCCCCAACACAGTGCAACTCACCTCGAGCAAGAGCCGGCTTTAACATATTACCGGCATCCATAGAGCCTTCTGTTTTACCTGCACCAACCATAGTATGCAACTCATCAATGAATAGTATAACCTCACCTTCTAAATGGTTTAGCTCCTTCAATACTGCTTTCAGGCGCTCTTCAAATTCACCTCGATACTTAGCTCCTGCCAATAATTCACCCAAACCTAAAGACAATACCCTTTTATTTTTCAAACCTTCGGGGATTTCACCATTGATGATCCTTTGTGCCAATCCTTCAATAATGGCAGTTTTACCTACACCTGGCTCACCGATTAATACTGGATTATTTTTAGTACGTCGCTGTAAAACTTGTATGGTTCTACGTATCTCATCATCGCGACCAATCACTGGGTCTAATTTTCCTTGCTCTGCACGCAGGGTTACATCAATCGTATATTTTGTTAAGGAATCTCTAGTGTTTTCGGAATTTAAAGAATTCACACTTTCTCCCTTACGGCTTCTTTCTATTGTGTTATTTAATATATCTACAGTTAAATTGCACGACTCAAAAATATTACTGACTGAACTTTTATATTTAGTTAAAGCAATTAACACTATTTCAGATGATAAAAATTCATCTTGTTTGGTTTTTGCTATTTTTTGTGCCTGGTCAAGCAGTTTTACTGAATCATTCGACAAACCCACTTGAGAATTATTGTTTAATATTTGTGGCAATTTATCAATTTCAGCACTTAATTGTGACAACAATTTTGATATGTCTATTTGAGTATCTTGCAGCAAAAATTTAGCTGTGCCATCTTCTTGTTCCAGCAATGCTTTGGCAATATGCAAAGGCTCTATTACTGAATGTCCTAAAGTAATGGCTATAATTTGAGCAGCAGATAAACCTTGTTGTAATTTATGCGTCATTTTTTCTAATTGCATGTCAAGCCCTCCATATGTCATTATCACTTACTTAATAGATAAGGGCTCTGGGCAATGTTTTCAAGTGAATACAACGGAGAAATCAGTCTATCCAAATTAATGAAACTAAACGTTGCTTACTTTTTCCTTGTGATCTCCGATGGGAATGAAACTCATTTGAATTAGTATATGTACAATACCCACTGTCATATATCTTTTCTTTTTTTAAGCCAGATTGAACAAGCATATGCTCAGCAAAAGCCACTAGATCAAAATACCAATGTGTTGAATCTATTTTATTGGAAAATGAATAAACCAATTCACTCGTATGTCCATGGCTAATTAGATTAGATAAGAAGTCCTGTTGTACTTCAAATGAATTCTTATGAATACATGGACCGATCCAGGCCTGGATATTATTTCTTGCAATCCCCATAGCATAAATACTTTTTTCTATAATGTTAGTAGCAAGTCCACGCCATCCTGCATGTACAGCACAAACTGTGCTTTTATCCTCACTTGCTAATAATATTGGCAAACAATCTGCTGTTAGTATAGCTACTACCTGTCCATGTTCTCTAGCAACACTTGCATCTGCCATAGGAAATGGCAATCCTTTACTCATTTCCACGACAGTATTACTATGTGTTTGTTTTAACCAATATGGCTCTGCTGGCAACATATACTCTTTAGTGAAAAACTGTACATTTTTTTCTCTTTCTGGGTTTTCATTCCAATGCACAGGCCATGGGTTGCTAGCAGTTGTAGTGAAGGCACTCACCCCAGTTACATCCCAATTTGGTCGTATAACATCCATGTCTACTCCTTTGCAATAACATCTATTAGATTTTGAAAATCCTTTGGTATATCAGCACTAAAATCCATGGCAACATTAGTTATAGGGTGATTAAAGCTAATGTTGTATGCATGTAAAGCTTGTCGCACAAATGCATTAATAGTTTCTTGCGCTTCGTTACTAAAAGATACTGCACATTTTCTTTTTCCACCATAACTAATATCACCAACGATAGGAAAGCTATCATGTGCTAAATGTACTCTAATTTGGTGAGTTCGTCCGGTTTCAAGTTTGATATCAAGCAAAGTAAATTTTCTGAATTTTGTTTTTATTCGATAATGAGTGATTGCTTCTCGGCCATTATTTGTTACTGCCATTTTAGTTCTATCTTTATTGCTTCTTCCAATTGGAGCATTTATGGTTTTTCCAGATATAATTTCTCCATATACCAATGCATAATAAGCTCTATTTATCTTGCGTTCTTGCATCTGATTAATTAGGACATTATGTGCAGTTATAGTTTTAGCGACAATAAGTAGACCTGTGGTGTCCTTATCTATGCGATGAACGATCCCCGCTCTCGGTAATTTTTTCAAACTAAGATCATGATATAATAAGCCATTGACTAATGTTCCAGTAAGATTACCTGCACCCGGGTGCACAACCATACCTTTTTGTTTATTTACTATTAGCATATGCTCATCTTCAAAAACTATGTCCAAAGATATATCTTCCGGCTCATTCCATTGCTGCATGTCAGGCAAATGAGCATTGACAATAATACTCTCCCCCCCTACAACTTTTATATTTGGTTTTACTTGACTTGAGTTTACCAAGCATTGACCTGATTTTAACCAACCTTTTAATCTTTCTCGAGAATACTCCGGCAACATCTTCGCAAGTGCTGCGTCCAAACGCATTCCAGCCATTTCTAACGGTACTTCAGTAACTATATTAATCATGTCATCATCAATCAAAACAAACCTCAGGCATAAAGTTAACCAACATGATACCTAGATAGTATCATTCCTGTTTACATGATAAGATACTTTTGTGCTAGCTAGGTACATTTTTTCGAGTTTTTTATATAATTAGAGTGACTGAAGATGCAAATTATAAAAACCACCTCCATTATACTGTTAACAGCGTTGCTTGCTAATTGTAGCTCCACGAAATCTGAACCATATGCAGACCTAACAGAAGCACAAATTTTTAATAAAGGTAAGGTCAACGTTAACGATAAAAAATATGTTTCTGCTATTAAAGACTTCGAATCGTTACAGGCAAGATACCCATATGGTGATTATGCTGATAAAGCTCAACTATCTCTAATTTACTCCTATTACAAAAAAGGAGATTCTCCTCTAGCTCTAGCCTCAGTAAACCATTTCTTAGAATTGCACCCACGTCATAAACATGCCGATTACGCTATGTACATGAAAGGTTTAGTTTTATATGATCAATATTACAGCACTATGTATAGATACTTCCCTATAAGTAGAAGTGAGAGAGACTCTGGCCCTGCAGAAAAATCCTTTAAATCATTTAAAAATCTTCTTGAAGCTTTTCCTAACTCAAGCTATGTAATAGATAGTAAAGAGCGCATGGTTCAACTTCGAAATCAACTAGCTGCACATGATTTACATATAGCTAAATACTATATGAAAAAGAAATCATATCTTGCTGCTGCTAATAGAGCAGGAAATGTCGTCACTGAATATAATGAATCTGATTCAGTTCCTGAAGCATTATTAACCATGGAAGAAGCTTATAATCAGCTTGGCATGTCTAAATTAGCAACTGATGCCAGACGCACTCTAGATAAGAATTTTCCTAGCGGTATCTGACTATCACTAATAAGAACTTCACTAGCGATAGCTGACTATCGCTAGACAAGAACTTCCCTAGCAGTAACTATAATTAATCTCCCAAGGATAATAAGCTCGCATTCCCACCAGCAGCAGTAGTGTTGGTACATGTGGTTTTCTCTATCATAAGTCTATGCAAGTAATTAGGCCCTCCAGCTTTAGGGCCTGTACCAGACAAACCATGCCCACCAAATGGCTGTGTGCCAACGACTGCACCTACCATATTCCTATTTATGTATATATTACCAACTTTAATCCTGGAAGTGACATATTCTACTTGCTCATCAATTCGACTATGCATGCCAAAAGTCAAACCATACCCAACAGCATTAATATCATCAATAACCCGATCTATCTCTTCTGCTTTATATGGGGCAATATGTAATATTGGACCAAAAACTTCCCCTGGCAAATCTGACATCCCATTAATAATGTATGCACAAGGACCAAAAAAGTACCCTTCGTCATTTGTTGAGATTTGTGCCTTTGCGACAAATTTAAAGTTATTCCGAAGGTAGTTCTCGTGATGTTGTAACTCTTGTAATGCATGACTATCAATTACAGGCCCAATATCTGTAGACAATACCTCGGGATCACCCACAGTTAGATCTAACATTGCCCCAGATAGCGTTTTAATAAATCCATCTATAATATCATCTTGGACATATAGCACTCGTAAGGCAGAACATCTCTGTCCAGCACTACCATATGCAGAACTGATTACATCAGCAATAACCTGTTCAATTAAGGATGTTGAGTCCACGATCATCGCATTCATACCACCAGTCTCTGCAATAAAGGGTATAATTGCTCCATCGCGGCTAGAAATACCTTGCTGAATCTGTTTGGCTGTCTGATTGGAGCCAGTAAACATTATCCCTTGAATTCTAAGATCTGGAATTACTATGTCATTTATAGTTTTCCCATTTGCCACTAACAACTGTACAACACCTTGAGCTACTCCAGCCTTATGAAGTAACTCTATCGCAAGTGCGGCTATTAGAGGTGTTTGACTGGCAGGCTTTGCTAAAACAGTATTTCCAGAAATTAACGCGGCACACACCTGTCCAATAAATATTGCTAATGGGAAATTCCAAGGGCTTATACACAGAAATACCCCCCTCCCATGTAATGTTAAAATATTTCTTTCACCAGTTGGGCCAGGTAAAACATTAGGTTGAATTATTTTCTCCGCTAAATTAGCATAATAACGACAAAAATCTACAGCTTCTCTAACTTCTCCAATCACATCATCTATAGTTTTACCAGCTTCATGAGTTAATAATGCATACAATTCATATTTATTTTCTTCTAATAACTCAGCATATCTTCTTAAATATTTAGCTCTATCTTCTACTCTGGTATTTTCCCATTTACTAAATGCTACATCTGCCACATCAATCGATTTTGAAATCTGTGCATGAGAAGAGATCGTTACCATTCCAATTTGTCGATTATTATTAGCTGGTGCAACACAGGGCTTAGTCACTCCCGATGGCAAGTCATTATATAAGGGTACGCTTGCCCAAGTTTTCCGCAAAGTAAGTTCATTTATTTCACTTAGGACCTTCTCAACATAACGAGGATGATTGATATCAATTCCAGATGAATTTATTCTATTTTCTCCGTAAAGGTCGATAGGCTTAGGTAATTCATCATGACGATAATTTATAAAATTCTCTAATATTGAACAAGGATCAGCAATAATTTCTTCTATTGGTGCGCGCTCATCAACGATTCTGTTAACAAAGGACGTATTTGCACCATTTTCCAACAAACGTCGTACAAGGTATGCCAACAAATTGTCATAACCTCCTACTGGAGCATAAATACGACATGGTATATTATAGCCACTTTTGCTAACCACGCTCTGATATAAGGCATCTCCCATACCATGCAAACACTGGAACTCAAAATCCATATCTTTGCATAATTCCATAACAACACCTACTGAGTAAGCATTATGAGTTGCAAATTGAGGATAAATAAATTTTTTATTTCGTATAATTTCTTTTATGCATGCGATGTATGATACATCTGTACTATGTTTTCTCGTTAGCACAGGATAGTCTTCTAAACCATTAACTTGTGCACTTTTTATTTCAGTATCCCAGTAGGCACCCTTCACTAAGCGTAACATAATGTATTGTTGGTACTTCCCAGATAAAGCTCCAAGCCATTTGATCAATGGTATTGCTCGTTTTTGATAAGCTTGTAGTGCAAGACCAAGTCCATGCCAGTCACGAAGCCTATCATCAGCCATTAATTTTTCAAAAATATCAATAAATATTTCTAAACGATCAGCTTCTTCAGCATCTAAAGTAAATCCAATATTATAGCGCTTAGCTTCAAGAACTAACTCTAACAAACGCGGATATAACTCTCTCATTACTTTTGCTTTATTTTTATATTCGTACCTAGGATGTAATGCGGATAATTTCACTGATACCCCAGGACCATGTATTGGCCCACGACCAGCACTGTTTTCCCCAATGGCAATAATAGAAGACATGTAGTTATCAAAATACATTTTAGCATCTTCTCGGTTACATGCAGCCTCACCTAACATGTCATAAGAATATCTATAACCGGAATTTTCTTGTTCTTTAGCTCTTTTAATTGCTGAAGCTATATTGGCTCCCATAACAAATTGCCGCCCAAGAATTTTCATTGCTTGGCTAACCGATTGGCGAATTATTGGCTCACTACCACGCTTGATTGCTTTACCTAGTACTGTTTTTAAATAACCTGAATTTACTTTATCATTGCTAATAATTTGCCCTGTTAACATTAATCCCCAGGTAGCAGCATTAACGAATGAAGAACTACTGCTCCCAATATGCTTATTCCAGTCAGAAGAAGTTATTTTATCTTTGATCAGCATATCTCTAGTTTTCGAATCAGGGATCCGCAACAAGGCTTCCGCCATGCACATAAGAGCAATACCTTCCTCACTTGATAGATCATATTCAAAAAGAAAAGCATCCAAACCACCGCTTCTTAGTCGTGATTTCCTAACATTTATCACCAGGCGCCTAGCAGTTTGTTGTATATTATGTATTTTGCTATCTGGTAATTTAGCTGCTCTTAACAACTCTATAACTAAATCATTTTCATCCATCAGGTAATATTGGCTAATAATTTCCCTTAACTCTGCCAATTCTCCATCAGTGCTCTCTTGCATATTACTTGCCTAACTTTAACTTGAAACTACCGGCTATTTTCACATATTATTTAAGCTCTGGGAATTTTTATCAGCAATTTACTTTGTTAACTTTCACTGATGATAACTAGCTACATACTAATTATTCCAATCAAAAATTTTATAAATTTTTGAAACAGACTTCGGACGAAAATAGTTAGTATTCCTATAAAAATTTTCACTATGACTCTCAGGTATAACTCCAGGTAAACCTAAGATAGGAAATGGCGCAAAACACTCATCAATATCTAGAATATCCTCAAGCTGATTAGCGATTACTTCATCTATATCTGCTAAATTTAATTTTGGAACACTAGTTTTAAATAATATGCTCTTAGTTGTCAAACCAACATATGGGGTTAGCAAAGCCTCATAGGTAGCATGCCCAATAATAATGATTTGTAAATCTAATAACGAATCTCTATTTAACCAAAATAATTCATGCCACTGATGATTTGCTATTAAATGAAGAAGCTCCATATTAGAACTAAGGATTATTGCTCCACACTCATCAAAATGAGTAAGATTATTTTCAAGCCTGCTTCTCTGCCCCATAGCCTGTCTTTTTAATTGAGACCTATAGTGCTGATAATTTATGCTTAGCTTTATATTAGGTAAGGACATCCAAACAAGAGCATTAAAAAAATCATGCCATGATTTATCTCTAGTTAAGACTTCTCGATTAAGATATATCCGTGGTTCATACTGCATTGAGAACACTTCTGTTCTCTTATATTTTTGTGCAACGAAACTAACTGGGCAATTGAAAGACCAATAATTATAATCAGATGGCTCTGGCCAGTTTGAGAAAATATTTATTTTTTCCTTTAGCCAACCAAATAGCTGCCAATATAAAGGACTTCTTGATAAAACATTTGCATTCCACACTTTGTCACCTAACAAACTTTTACTTTGTTATCTGTTATACTACCGCAGATGTATTGACAAATACATGACAACTTTTTAGCATGTCACTTCATGGACTTGTTGCGAATCAAAAGTGGTAATAGAACGACAACCATCCTATGTTAATTTAACCAGCATACCTATATTTGCTATGACTGCACCCATCTCCTTAATAATTACAGGGATTACTAATTATGCTTATTGAACACCATGAGATATTCTTTTGGCTTGCTGTCTGCGCTGGAGGCCTTATGGCCTGGGGAATCGGTGCGAACGATGTTTCAAATGCGATGGGAACATCTATTGGTTCAAAAGCAATAACCCTTGGGCAAGCAATCATAATAGCTGGTATCTTTGAATTCCTTGGTGCCCTCATTGCAGGCAGCCAAGTAACACACACGATCAGACAGAAAATAATCTCCCCAGATATATTTGCTAATGATCCTGACATATTTATTCTAGGTATGCTTTCAGCACTATTTGCAGCAGCAGCATGGCTACTTGCTGCCAGCATACGTGGTTGGCCTGTATCGACTACACACACCATAGTTGGTGCCATAATTGGCTTTGGTATCTCTGAAGCAGGGTTTGGCGCAATTGAATGGGAATTTGTTTTATCAATAATTTTCAGCTGGGTATTATCTCCATTTTTAGGTGGTGTTATTGCTTATTTAACTTTCATTAGCACCCAAAATCTAATATTCCTAAGAAGCGACCCGATCCTACAAGCAAAAAAGTGGATCCCGACTTACATTCTTATAACTGGCTTTATAGTCTCAGTAATCTCTTTAAGCAGATTAGATAACATTGGCATACAGCTCAACACACAACAAACTATGGCCCTAGCTGCGATAATATCCTTAGTGCTATATGGTATAGCCTACATTGGTATTGGACATATGAAGATTGAAAGCAAGGGTAAAAGACGACTTCAATATATAAATGTTGAAAAAATATTTGCCATTCTTATGGTTTTCACTGCATGTGCAATGGCTTTTGCTCATGGCTCAAATGATGTTGCTAATGCCATAGGTCCTGTGGCAGCAATAATAAGTGCTCTAGATCAAAATAATCCATCCCTTGCAGAGCATACTGCTTATGTACCACTATGGATACTCTTACTTGGTGGTTGCGGTATCGTTGTTGGCCTTGCTACTTATGGACACAAAGTTATTGCCACTGTCGGCTCAAAAATAACTCAACTAACCCCTAGTCGTGGCTTTGCAGCAACTATTGCAACCGCAATGGTAGTAACGCTTGCATCATCTAGTGGGCTACCAATTTCAACTACTCATACATTGGTGGGGGCAATTTTTGGTGTTGGCATAGCTAAAGGTATAGAAGCTTTAAATTTACAAGTTATTAAGGCTATCTTAATGTCATGGATTATTACTCTCCCTATCGGTGCAGTACTATGTATCCTATTCTTGAAAATCTTTAAACTTATATTTATTTAAAAATATATTTTCAGTTGGTTGTTAAAAACAACAGCGCGTATTTACAAATGATTATAAGAGATTGATTAAAATGGTGTATTTATATGAACTTGCAAAGGAAGACGATTGTTTAAACTTATTTCTACGATTACAAGAAAAAGAGTCTACTAATACAGAATCTTCAATAACCGCAGCATTATTTTGTGCTTGCAGAGAAAGAAATGTTGCTGCGGCAGCATTCCTAATAATTTTTAATGCCAATGCCTATAAACAAGAAGCCACTGGCAAATGCCCAATAGACTTTCTTTCTGAACTTGAAGTAACAGAAATGGTTAAATTTTGTCAAATAATAAAGAATAAAGTTATCGGTGAAAATTTAAGTGATGCTAAACTTGGGAAAGAAATTTATGATATGTGCTCACAACTCTACCAAGTAATGGATAAAGAAGCTGCGCTTTGTGAAATAGCAAAACAAGAAAGACTAAATAGATTATTCCTTATTTCTAATAAGCCTAATGAATATCTAAAAGATTATTACGTTGACTATTTATTAAAAGCTAGCAAGCATAATAATTCATACTCTGCTACAGCAGAAACAAAACACAGACTAGCACAGTGTGATGCTAGGGACAAAAGGATGGATAAGCTTAGTGGTATTGATTTTCTATATCAATTTTCCGTCTGCATTATAAGTAAAATAGAATCACAAATAACAGACTCACCGCAACCGAAGACAAATAACACAATTAATAGCATACAGAGAGTTTGAACATGAAGCATGCTACAAGCTTGCTTGTGACTTAGCATCCTTCTAAATTATTCTATTTTTAAAATTAACAACGTCATTTAAAATAAAGGCCCACTAATAGTGAGCCTTTATTTTTTCAATTACAAAGATAAATTAAGTTATTATTAACTTACATTCCTCTTCGCATATCATCCATTGGTGTAGGTGGAACAAACCTTGGAGTCTCTCTTAATTGAGGAGTTGGTTTATAAGTAAATTCATGTGTGTATTTTTTATCATGCACAGATTGTGCTGGGGTAAATTTAGGAGCAGATTTTAACTGGAATTTAAAAGTTAACTCTTCCCTATTAGCAAAATCTACTTCTATGGACTGAACACTATCTGGTAAATCTATCTGTGGAGTAACTCCATCAAAATTAGCTCCGTTTTGCATAAGCCTAGGATTACTATCTGTATTTGGCCCACCTGCTGAATTTCTATGAGTATTATCATTTTCCCAGCGAATAGCATTTGTATATTGAGCTTCTCTAGTTTGCTGCTGTTTTTGCTCATTATCAAATGGGGCAAATTGTTCCATAACAGCATTCATCTTTGTTGTTAGCTCATTTGCAACACTCTGTGCTAATTCTGTGAATTTTTGAGTATTTAAAGTTTTATTTATCATATCATCACTAGCGCCAGGACCTAATTCCTCCATTGCCTGACGGATCGCATCAACATATGGGGTTAGTGCTAGCTTCATTGCAGACATTGCTTCTTGTTCGAATGTGTTATTCACGCTATATCTCACTATAAATTCATTTGTACTTATTTAAATAATACTACATATCACAGGAAATGTGACCCCTTACATGCTGTATATACAACAATAAGCTGGTATTATTCCATCACTATCTTTAGTATATATGAGGTTAGAATTATATATTTCAAGGTTACAGCTACTATGTCAAAGTTTGGTCCATTACTTATCTCTCTATCAGGTTTAATAGTTACGAAAGATGAATCGCAAATCCTTGCTAGTGAGTATGTTGGTGGTGTAATATTTTTTCGTGAAAATATTGAGAATGCATCTCAACTTATCAAGCTTATTGATACAATTAAATCTATTAATGACAAATTACTTCTATTCATTGACCAAGAAGGAGGTAAGGTAAAACGCATTACATTTCCACCTTTTGATACTTTCAAATCTCAGTATGAATATGGAAGAACAAACCTTAAAGAGTATATTCAAGAATTATGTACGACAAACCTTAAACTACAAGAATATGGTATTCATGTTAATTTAGCCCCAACCTTAGATTCTTTTAGTCCCAACTGTCCTGTTATTGGCAAACTAGGTAGATCATTTACAAATAATTTAGATGAACTTTCACATATAGCTAGAACTATATATAAAGAACAGAGAAAAATATCTATGCCAACCGTTGCCAAACATTTTCCAGATCATGGGAACACAGTTGATGACTCACACTTAACTTTACCTTTTGATAATAGAACACATGCTTCAATCAACAACCATATTAATATTTATAGCACAATGATTAAAGAAGATTTACTAGACATAGTGATGCCTGCTCACGTTATCTATAAAGATATTGATCCTAAAGCACCAGCCACTTTATCCAAAGTTATAATAAATGATATTATACGAAAACAGCTAAACTTTAAAAAAGTTATTATTAGTGACTGTATAACAATGGATGCTCTAAAAAATATCCCTTTAGATCATGTTATAAATCAAGCATTAGCAATTGGGTTTGATATAGTTACTGTATCACACCAATCTACAGACACTATAAAATCACTTATAAAACAGGTCCAAATGAACTCTGATGCCGCAAAAGAAAGATTATCTAAACTTTGGGTTAAGCCAAAAAACATTAATCCCAGAGCTGAGATAATATCTACAGAGCTGGGATCAAAAAAAATAATTTTTGGTACAAATAAAGCGGTCTAAAACTAAACTCTTACATAAACAGAAAAACCCATAGCCATAGCATCTTTAAATGTTCTTTCTGCTTCAGCATTTAAAATATCAGTATTGATTCCGCCCATTTTAGCTTTAGACGAATTAATCCACTTCATCAAAATTTTAACGCCAACATCTTCTTCTATATATTCAAAACCAACAGACACTCTAGGAATAGTTTTCATTTTCCCTTCCAGTTGATATACGGCTGTGGCTAAATTGCTTGCAGTTGCGGCAGTCATTGTGTAATTAGGTGTACCAATCACAACCCCAGGAGCAATAATCAAACTTAAATTATCATTAAATGGCACGTACACATTCATGTCGATACCTACATAATTCATTTTCACTTTGTTGATATAATTAACATCAGCAGCACCAACAGCAGCGCCTAGAAATGTACTGTTAGCCAAAAGCACTGCGTTTTTCTTTTTCTCAGCTGAATACATATATTCAAAATCAAAACCTAGAATATTGCTTATTTTCACACCAGCCATTATGCCAATATGATTATATTTCTTCGGTATGAAATTTGAAAAAGCCGCCTTTGCACTATAATTAGAATATTGATATTGTAGTCCTACTCGAGGCTGCCACTCAAGATCACCAAAAGCTTTTGCATATGAAGAGATAACCATCCCCCCAATTAGACCTGCAAACATTAAATACTTCTTTAGCATAACTATCTCCAATCCATGAAAATGCTATTTAAAACGATTCCTAATATACATTATGCAATAAATTATGACTTCTAGCTATTCCTGGCGGAGATGACCCTATCATGTCCTGATAGGTCTTTTGAAGTGTTGACACCCACGAATCCGGATGTTTGCAGAATAGTCTCAAGTGCATTGGCTTGCTCACAACCATGCTCAAGCAAAATAACTCCTCTAGGTTTAAGAAATTTTGTTGCTTCATTAATTATTTGTTCATAACAAGATAAACCTGAAACACCAGCATCTAAAGCTAATCGTGGTTCAAACTCTAAGCTATCTGTAACAAAATGGGGATCGTCACTACGCAAATATGGAGGATTTGAGATAATAAAGTCAAACTCAGATTTAAGACACTGAAACCATGATGCATTGCAAAAAAATATGTTTTCCACTCCTAGTTCAATAGCATTATTTCTTGCTACATTAAGGGCCAAAATACTTAGATCAGTAGCTATGACTCTTGCTAGTGGTCTTTCCTTTGCTATTGCTATCGACACAGCTCCAGACCCAACGCCTAATTCTAAAATATTACTTTCTATAGTTTTAGGAATTAACTCTAAAGCTTTTTCTACTAATAACTCTGTTTCTGGCCGAGGAATTAAAACGCTCTCATCTACATAAAGCTCAAAATCCCAAAATGATTTTCGATTAAAAATATAAGCTATTGGATACCCTGTGGCTCGCCTTTCTATAAGCTGATTAAAATATTTAAGATCATCACTAACAACAGTATTTTTATTATGTGTTTTCAAGTAAATTCTGTTTTCACCAAGAGCATGACTAAGAAGAAGCTCAGCATCTAGTCTAGGTGAGGCACTATTTTCATTTAGACGTTGTGTTGCTAAATTTAAAATATCATCGATACTATGCACCACCAATACCTGCTAGTAGTTCCATTTGATGCTCTATGATTAATGGTTCAATTACCATTGATAAATCTCCTTGCAATACCGCATCTAGAGAATATAAAGTCAAATTGATACGATGATCAGTAACTCGTCCTTGCGGGAAATTATAGGTACGGATCCTCTCAGATCTATCACCACTACCAACTAAAGATTTTCTTGCCATTGCTTGCTCATCCTGTTGCTTCTTCTTCTCTTGAGCAAGTATTTTTGCTTTTAATAAGGACATTGCTTTGGCTTTATTTTTATGTTGAGAGCGTTCTTCTTGGCATTCCGCAACCACTCCAGTTGGAATATGGGTAACCCTAACCGCAGAATCTGTTCTGTTAACATGCTGCCCACCTGCACCACTAGCTCTATAAGTATCTATTCGTAAATCACTTGGATCTATATCTACATCATTAACCATGTCAACTTCTGGCATAATAGCAACAGTACATGCGGAAGTATGAATTCTACCTTGTGATTCTGTTGTCGGAACTCTTTGTACTCTATGCGCCCCTGATTCAAACTTCAGCTTTGAATATACGCCAGCACCAATTACTCGTAAAATTATTTCTTTATAGCCACCATGCTCACCTGTATTCTCATTTACACACTCAATTTGCCAATTTTGAGATTCTGCATAACGTATATACATACGCGATAAATCTCCAGAAAATATTGCCGCCTCATCTCCGCCAGTTCCTGCACGTATCTCTAAGAATACATTGCATTTATCGTTAGGATCCGTTGGCAATAGTAAGACATTTAATTCTTCTTCATATTGACGTGACTTTGCTTCTGAAGCTAACTTTTCCTCTTGCGCTAATGCTCGCAAATCTTCATCTTCATCTTTCAACATTGACCTAGCATTTTCTATTTCTTCCAAGCACCCTGTATATAAAGCATATGATTTTACTATTGGCTCTATTTCAGCATATTCCTGAGTTAAAGCTCTATATTTGTTTTGATCTGCCAAGATGTTAGGATCGCTCAGTAAATGTGATATTTCCATATATCGTTCTTGTAAAGAATTAAGTTTTTCTGTTGCTGATGAGTTCATTTTTCCGCCGATTCTATCTTTTTATATTAAATAAATTTTCTATACTTTCCATGAAATTTTGATTACCACTTTCATTGGCATCTTTAATTGCCAGCGTTGGTACATGTAAAAATTCCTGGGATATTGAATGCGCTAACTTTTCTATTACATCTTTTGCCCTTGCACCATGCTGTAATTGGTTATGCGCTCGTTTTACTATATCCTTCTTCTTTATTTCAAATTTTGTTCTAAATTCTGCAATAAGATTGCTGTGCTCTTGCGCATAAAACCACCGCATATATTTAGTAACTTCCTCTTCAATTATTTTTTCGCCATGAAAGCAAGCATCCTGTCGTATTTGTTTATTCTTAGCAATGATATTTTTAAGATCATCAACACTGTATAAGAATGCGTTTTCTAAATGCGCAACTTTTGCCGAAATATCTCGTGGCACAGCTATATCAAAAAAACACATCGATTTATATTTTCTTTGCTTAAGTGCCGCTATAACCATAGCTTCATCAATTATTGTATTTAGTGCAGAAGTAGCACCTAGTACAATATCAGCCTCATGTAGAAGACCTGCAACTTTTTCAATACTAAAACATCTAGTTTTAGCTGTTATCCCTAACTTATCAGCAAGAGCTATAGCCTTATGCACGCTTCTATTAGCAATTATTATCGTTCCAACATCCAAACCTTTTAGGTGAGTTAATAACTGCATAGCAGTATCTCCAGCCCCAAGTATCAAAATAGTAGACTCCGACAAGTTACTAAATAGCTGTTTAGCTAATTTGGCTACAACAGATGCCACAGAGACTGGTCTTAACCCAATTTCAGTGTTCATCCTAACTAACTTGGCAACAGCAAATGCTCTCTGAAACATACGCCCAAGTAATCGACCAACACCTTGGTTTTCTACTGATATTTTGTAAGCTAACTTTAACTGCCCTAATATCTGAGACTCTCCGACCACCATTGAATCTAAGCCACACCCCACTCTCATAAGGTGATTAACTGCCTCAAAGTTTGCGTAAGTATACGTATATGCGCGGACTTCGTCTACATCAAAATATTCTGATATAACCTTTTTCCCAATTGGAAACAGGTCTTTTGCAATACAATATATTTCTGTACGATTACAAGTTGACAATATAACTGTTTCACTAACGCTACTGAAAGAAGATATTTCTTTGACGATTTCAGGAAGTCGTTCTTGATTAAACGTCATTTTTTCACGTATTTCAATCGGTGCGCTGTGATGATTCAGACCAATTGACCAAATATTCATAAAATCCCTTAACCAAGTAAGCTCACCAGCCGATACCAATTATAACAAACTATTAGGTTGCAAGGATGAGTACATTGAAAAAATTCATAAACACCTTAGTTCACGCTAGCATTTTGGCTCTACTCATAGTAAATAACGCCTACGCTAATCAAGCAGAGCAAGAAGCACGTGTGGCAGCACAAATTATGACGGCAGAAATAGCACTATCTCGACAACAACCTTTAATAGCCTTAGAAAACTATCTCGCAGCAGCAAAACTATCACGAGACCCTAATATTGCGCAAGTTGCAACTCAACTTGCTGTTGAGCTCATGTTAGACAAACAAGCTATAGAAGCTACTAAACTTTGGGCCCAGCTCGCTAAAGATCAACTCGAGCCACAGCTAGTTGCAATCACACTGCTCATCAACTTTAACCCAAATGAAACAACTGAGTATATAGAGAGAGCATTACAAATAGCACCAAAAGAATTCCCTGATTCCATGCAAATAATATACACTCAACTCCCTCCTTCAATTAAGGAAGTATTTTATGATAAGGTCGACAGCTTTGCTAAAAATAATAACAATCCATACGCTCTCCTTGCCCTTGCCTATCTAAGTATTCAAACTCAGCAAATTGATAAAGTAGAAGCATTAGCTGATGAAGCATTAAAATTAGAGCCTAATTCAACTATTGCAATAGAACTAAAAGCAAAACTTATTAGTCATAATTCTAGTAACGACCTGCCAGCTATTGCTTATTTGGAGAAAATGCTGAAAAAATACCCTGATGATGCCAGATTACGCATGTTTCTTTCATCTGCGATGGTTGACAACAAACAACTTATCACAGCAAAAAAACACTTGTTATTTTTAGAAAAAAACAATGACTATAAGGGCCAAGCTCTATTTCTTTTAAGTGAAATTTATATTCTAGAGAACAACTATGACTTAGCTGCTACACAGCTTGAAAAATGTGTATCCATCAAGAGTGTTGAAAATAAATCAAAGTATATGCTTGGGCAAATATATGAAATGCAAGGCAAGTATGATCAAGCTGTATTTCAATATCAAAGCATTTCTGAAGATGTTCTACATATAACATCTATTATTCGTGCGATTGACATTCTAAAAGACCAAGAAAAATATGATGAAGCTCTTGATGTTATAGAAACAGCAAGACCTCAGACATTGCCAGAGCAAAAGCAAATCCTTTTGTTAGAGCTGGACCTCCTTGTTAGTGTAAATAAAGTAGAAAAAGCAATGTACTTAGCCAATCATGCACTCAAAGCATTACCCAATGATATTGACTTCTTATACATGCGCAGTGTCATGGCTAGTAAGCTCAACCAGTTATCAGCAGCTGAAGATGATTTAAATAAAATACTCTCTCTAAACCCCAATCATGCCAATGCATTAAATGTGCTTGGTTATAACCTTTCATCACAAAAAGAACGCCATGAAGAAGCGCTTACTTATTTAGAGCGCGCCATCAGTATTTCTCCAGATAATCCAACAATCATGGATTCTATGGGACTTTTGCTTTTTCGAATGGGACAATTGCAAGACTCATTAATTTGGTTAGAAAAAGCTTATACTTTAAAACCTGAATCTAATATCGCACTACATTTAAGTGAAGTTCTTTACGCCTTGGGGAAACACAAAAAAGCTTTAGATGTCATTGATAAAGCAATGTCGTCATCACCAAAAAATAATGAATTAATTCGCTTGAAAGATAAAATAAGTATTCACCATAAGCGTCCTGCCATGGCAAAATAATATGATTAGCTATAATATTTGATATTATATTTTTGGTGTGAGGCAGTTATGCTAAGAACAAACAAACTCAGCAATATAACTATGCTGGTGGTTTTACTAACGTCCTTAAATGGATGTACCCTGTTAGAAAATAAATCATCAAGAAAACTTAATTATAAATTGCGTATTCATACACTTGCTCAAAAACATCAATGGGAAATTAGTGGCCGAGTCGGAGTAATTGGCGAACAGCAGTCTGGCTCAGCAAGCTTATTTTGGAAGCAAGACAACGACGAATATAATATACAAGTAATAGCACCACTAGGTACAAAAAAAGTAATTATAGTTGGAACCCAATCCTTTATCGACATTAAAAACTCTAATGGTCAGCATATAGAATCTGATAACCCATCGAATGCATTATCTCAAGAACTAGGGTGGACTTTTCCTCTCCAGTACCTAAAATATTGGATCAAAGGTATTCCCAGTCCAACAGAAAAATATACTTGGTTACCCTCAATTAATGGAAAGTATTCTTTTACTCAAGAACATTGGAAAACAAGTTTCTCTTTAAATGATACGGACAATGATTCATCATTACCTAAGCTAGTTGTAATAGAAAATGATAATGCTAAGATAAAAATTAGTATTAGTAGTTGGAGCTAGCTACAAGGATGTTTAATGTCTACAGATAAAAAGCACTCAATACCTATATTTGTCACATATTTGTTGATAATCTTAATTTGCATTTATTTAATATCTTTACTTGCTGCGCTATATACAGGACCAATTCGAACCTTATATGTGAAAAATGTTTACGCTCAAGAACAGCCTGAAATAGTTATTTCTTTTACCACTACCCCACAACGAATTAACAAAATTAAGCCTGTTCTTGATAGTTTAAAAGATCAAAGTATCAAAGCTAGTAATATATATGTCAATATCCCTTATATTTTTGAACGTGATAATTCAACTTACGCAATACCTACATGGTTAGAAAACTATAAAGGCGTTATCATCTTACGTGATAAAGATTATGGCCCAGGTACAAAACTTATTACGACTTTAAAGCACATTGAAAATCCAGAAGCTCTTATCATTACAGTTGATGATGACGTTATCCATGCTAAACATCTAGTTCGCGACCTATACTATAAATCATATAAAAATCCTAATAGTATCATTTCAAATACTAATTTTAGATTTAAAATTGACCTTAATTCTATAGATGTATTAAGTGACTTGTACATGACTTTTGAAGATAAAAGTGAGTCATTATTGGCTGTCGGCTCTGGTGGCGTTCTCTACAAACGTAAATTTTTCACCAATGACTTTTATTCGCTTATAAATTCACTCCCCAAATTTTGCCGCTTAAGTGATGATTTATATTTCTCAATGTACGCACATAGTAAAGATGTTAGCATCATTCAAAACGATGAAGGAGCATATAATAATTTACGCATATTTTATCCACAGTACCATGAGCTGGAATATGGTTTACAAACTGATGCTCTTCGCAAAGGTGCAAATGGTTATGGAGATAACTCGGTTAACTATCAAAGATGTATCAAATATTTTGCAAAATTTGATCCTGATTTTCTACAACCAATAATTGACAAAGGAAACTCGCTAAAAAGAGTCCGTAATTTTATGTCCTATATCATGGAACCCAACACTAATAAAAACTAACCCATATTATCTATTTGACAAAATGTTCCATCATGTCATAATAAGCCGAGTTTATTGGGGTGTCGCCAAGTGGTAAGGCACAGGGTTTTGATCTCTGCATTCCCAGGTTCGAATCCTGGCACCCCAGCCATAAACTCATGAAAATCACAGCAAAGGAATGTTGTCATGTCAAACCCAGAAATGCTCATTTTTAGTGGTAACTCAAACAAAGCTTTAACTGCTTCCCTATGTAATATTTTGCACATTGAACAATCTCGAGCAAAAGTAGGACGCTTTAGCGATGGCGAAATTTCTGTAAATATTATGGACAACGTCAGGGGCAAAGATGTATTTATTATCCAACCTACATGTGCACCTACAAATGATAATTTAATGGAACTACTTCTAATAGCAGACGCCATCAGAAGAGCATCTGCACACCGAATCACTGCTGTAGTGCCCTATTTTGGTTATGCCCGCCAAGATCGACGAGTTAGGTCATCAAGAGTTCCTATCTCTGCAAAATTAGTCGCAGATATGATTTCAACTGCCGATGTGAATAGAGTATTAACCATAGATTTACATGCAGAACAAATACAAGGATTTTTTTCTATCCCAGTTGATAATGCTTTTAGCTCAGCAGTAATGCTTAACGATATTGAAAAGAAAAACTATAAAGATATTATGATCGTATCCCCTGATGTTGGAGGGGTAATAAGAGCTAGGGCTTTCTCAAAAAGATTAAATCATGCTGATATGGCTATTATTGATAAGCGTCGCCCAAGAGATAATGAGGTAGAATATACGCATATTATAGGTAATGTTGAAGGCAGACAATGTATCATTGTTGATGATATTATTGATACAGCTGGCACATTATGTATGGCCGCAGAAGCCTTAAAAAATGATGGAGCCATAAGTGTATCTGCATACTGTACACACCCAATTTTCTCCGGTAATGCCGTAGATAATATTAACAAATCATCACTAGATGAAGTGGTTGTTACTGACACTATCCCTCTTCGCGAAGATGCTATAAATTGCCCTAAAATTAAAACTTTATCTATAGCCCCGATGCTCGCAGAAGCAATGAAGAGAGTGCATCTAGAAGAATCTATAAGTTGCATGTTTAACTAAATTGTTATTTTAGCTAGTATTTCTTGTTTCTTGAGCTCATCTCAAGTAGAATTCGGAGCTTAGGATACTAACACACCCCAACCTTGGTCGCGAGAAAGGTGATGTTCCTTTTTTAACAATTTTTAGGAGTCTTAGACATGACTAAAGCAATTTTTGAACTTGATGCTACCAAAAGGCAAGAAGATGGTACTGGTGCGAGCCGCCGCCTACGTCGCATTGAAAACCGTGTTCCAGCTATTATCTATGGTGGTAAAGAAGCACCTAGAAACATTAGCCTATGCCATTTAAAAGTACTACAGGCTCTAAGTCACGAAAGTTTTTACTCACATATTTTAACTTTGAATATTGAAGACAAAAAGCAAAAGGTTGTTTTAAAAGACCTTCAAAGACATCCATATAAAAAATCAATTTTACATATGGACTTTCAAAGAGTAAGTGATAGCGATAAAATCACTATGAACATTCCTCTGCATTTTATTAATGAAGATTCATGTCCAGGGGCTAAACTAGGTGGATTAATTAACCACCAATTTATTGATGTTGAGGTTAAGTGTACAGCGTCTAACCTTCCTGAATATCTAGAAGTTGATTTAGGTAATCTTGAGCTTGATCATTCTATTCATTTATCAGACATCAAACTTCCAAAAGGTGTTGAGATCCCAGCGTTAGCGCATACAGATCACAATCCATCGATTGTTAGTGTTAGCACACCTAAAGGAATAAAATCTGATGATAATGAAACCTCAGAAGCAGGTGCTTCTGGAGAACCTACTGCTGAATAATTAAGTCTGAAGATATGGGCAAAATATCGTTAATAGTTGGCCTGGGAAACCCAGGCAACAAATATACCACCACTCGACACAATGTTGGCTGGTGGTATCTTAATGAGCTTACTCAAGCTCGTGGTATCACGTTAAAAGCAAATACTAAATTTAATGGATTGTATGCCAAGTCTGAACAAGGAATACATTTCATTCAACCAATGACGTACATGAATCTAAGCGGTGAGAGTGTTAGCTCTATTGCAAATTTTTATAAAATTGCTGTTGACGAGATCCTAGTGCTACATGATGAATTAGATTTACCAGCTGGTACAATCAAATTGAAAATAGGCGGAGGTCACGGTGGACACAATGGTCTACGTAGCCTCATAGCTAAACTTGGAAGTAGAGATTTTAACCGTTTACGTATTGGCATTGGACACCCAGGACATCGTGATCTTGTTGAGTCCTATGTTCTAACAACACCGAATAAAAGTGATCTGAAACTTATTAATGAATCTATTGCAGATAGTATGTATAGCCTAGATGACATAATTTCTGGGAATAATCAAAAAGCCATGCAAGATCTGCATTCTAAAAACTAAGAGGATAATATGGGATTTAAATGTGGTATCGTTGGCCTACCTAATGTGGGCAAATCTACTCTCTTCAATGCACTAACCAAATCTGGAATAGAGGCACAAAACTACCCTTTTTGCACAATTGAGCCAAATGTTGGCATTGTCTATGTACCAGATCCAAGATTAGATGCTATCACTAAAATAGCTAAGCCTCAAAAGACTATCCCGACTACAATGGAGTTTGTAGATATTGCTGGACTTGTTGAGGGAGCATCTAAGGGTGAAGGACTAGGTAATAAATTTTTATCACATATTAGAGAAACTGATGCTATTGCCCATGTTGTTCGTTGCTTTGATGATGGTGACATTACTCATGTACATGGTAAAACTAACCCCCTACATGATCTAGGTATTATAGAAACTGAACTACTATGTGCTGATATGGAAACATTATCTAAGGCAATCTTCCGTGCTGAAAAATTAGCAAAGAGTGGTGATGCTGAGAAACGAAAAGAAAAAGAATTATTTAATAGATTATCTGACCATATGAATGAAGGTAATATTGCTAAAACATTTATCGATAATGAAGATAAAGAACAACAAGATATTTTAAAACTGCTTTGCTTGTTAACTGCAAAACCGATGATGTATGTTGCCAACGTTGATGAACCAGACGCAATAAATACTGAATACTTAAATGCACTTATCGAACATGCCAATAAGCAAAATATCCAAGTCGTATCACTTTGTGCTTCTCTTGAATCCGAGCTATCTGAACTTGATGCTGATGAACAAGCTGAAATGTTACAAGAGCTGAACCTTGAAGAGTCAGGACTTGCTAAAGTTATACGTGCAGGATATGAACTTTTAGGCCTTGAAACTTATTTTACAGCCGGAGAGAAAGAAGTTCGTGCCTGGACATACACTAGCGGATCTACAGCGCCACAGGCTGCTGGTAAAATCCATACCGACTTTGAAAAGGGCTTTATACGAGCTGAAATAATCTCTTATGCTGATTTTACCGAGAACAGTGGTGAGCAAGGAGCTAAGCAAGCTGGTAAATGGCGCCTAGAAGGCAAAGAGTATGTTGTTTGTGATGGTGACGTGATCCATTTCAGGTTCAACGTATAGACTCAACTATTGGGTTCAGTCCACAAATAAATACACTTATTTGTGGCAGCTCCCCTCAGATCCTTTACAGCCAATAAGTACTGATAAAGTATTGTTAACTTTAAAAAGCATCGGTATTAATAAGGCAAAATCCACAAAGAAAACTATTGAAGCACGATGCATAGGTATAGTTAATTCAATAGCATTTAAACTTACTGCATAAGAGTATATTAAATTTCCAAGAGTCCCAGCAATAAGAGCTTGAAGCGCTAACGGTAATTTACCATAGAATTTTAGTGAATTGGAAAATGTTGTAGCTGTTAACAGCCACATTGATACTAACCATAATTTATCCAGAGTCCCACCGCTCACCTCATACACATTGCTAAACATAATTAAAACTTCATTGAGACAACCAACGGTCGTAACTACAATTACCACCAAAGAAGATTTAAAAAACTGATTTGTTATAATCAAGCTCACTAAAACAAGAAAAAGACCTACAACAGCTGCCTCAAAGTTATGGTAAGAAACACATATAAAGCCACCAATTATAAAAATCAGATAATTAATGGTATTCAAGGACAAATTCATATTTTTAAATTCCTATGAAATTAATATATTATGTTACTTGTTTTATTTATATAATCTACAACATAACTTAAATTGTAGTATAGCTAAAGAATATAGTGATCTACACCTTAGGTATTTTTGGAGTCTTTGGAGATTCAATTCCAAAGTCTTCATTTGGAGCTTTTTGCTTTGAAATTGCAGCTCTAATAGCTTCAAGTTCATTTCCTGTATTTTGGTTTTTATAAAGACTTTCCATGTCACCATCTAACATTTTAGTTTTTAACAGTGAATCAAGGCTAGTCTCACTATTAATAAGATTTGCTTTTTTCAATGCTGATATAACATTTGGGTCATCAATCTTTGGCTCCATATGAAGGGTGTTGGCTAGCATTATGGTACTCATTATTGTTTTAGGATTAGTGCAAGTTGTAATATTAAAACTTAAATTTCCAGATTCAGCTTGTGATTTTAATGCTGTTAATATTTGTACTATTGTTGGTGGAGTTGCAACTTCACGCCCTGATTCATTTTTTGTTGCAGTGAGAACTTGACGCATAGTCCCATTTAAATCACCTGACTCTTTACTATAATGAATATCAGTAGTAAATTTAACGCTACCCTCTTCTCCTCTAATAGTTGCTACAGGACCAGTTAGACTATCTGGATGTATCTCCACTGCTAATCCTGTTTCATCTTTAAGACCGTCAACAGATTTTTCTATCGATGAAATAATTTGCTTAAATTTTTCTGGTGTTAACTCTGTAGTAAGTACCGTTCCTGCATGAGCAGGAATGTTTTGTATTTCATTAGCAAATTGTTCTAACATTTTATTTTCAAACTCTAAAGGCTCTAGTGTTTTTTTTGTCGGCAAAAGAGATTTCTTCTTCGCGCCCACAGAAAAAGAAGATGCTGAAAATGCACTCATACTTGATGACTCTACCTCCATTGATGCAGAATTAGGGCTAACCGGTGGAATAGAAATTTTACTCATGTTTTCTAATTGTGTGGGGATTTTTATTTCAGCCCCCAGTGATTGCCTTTGTCGGGACAGTCCGACAAAGCTAGCAGTCTCATTATTTACAAGGTCATAATCAACATCATCATGACTGAACATTTTCGAAAAATTTTTACAACGTTCAGGTAAATACTCCATCATTCTATGGTCTTTGTATGGTTCAAGGCTATTTAGTAAAACCTTGAATTTTTTTTCCATATCTTTATTGTTAAGTGGTTTGGTTTCTTTAGCTATAACAAGAAAATCTAACATCTTATTTATAGCAAAATCTCTAAACTTAGCTGTCTGTTGATTTAATCTGAAATTTGCAACCTGGTCCTCTGACTTTAGCGAATCTCCCATCGTTTTTAATAATTCCTCAACCTCAATATCAATCTCTGCTTTCTTATTTGTAATTTCATCTTCAAAAGTAATACCCTCACCATCCCCAATTTTTGATGTAGCTTTCAATGCCTCAAGATATGGGGACTCTGGTGATGGAGGATATCTAGATGCAAATTGTAATTCAGTAGGAATTTTTTCTTTTACTTTTGTTAATGAATAATATTCTACGCCATAAACAAAATTTGTTGTTATTTTATCTGCATTTTCAAAGTTGAAACTTTCATCACTAGTTTCTGGAAATATTTTTTTTAAATCTTTGCTATAGACTTTCAAACTATTTACTTTTCTATTCTCTTCTGTAAATTCGCCAACGGACTTTAGTAGCAGGTCAAAGCTTTGGTTTAACATTTGTACAGAAGGATTTTTCTGCGTGTGTATTTTTTCATCTATAATCAATTTTTCAGCTATAGCTAACAGCCTTAACATATTTACTGATGCTACAGATACCAAATTCACCACTCTATTATCTTCATCCTGCACACTAGCTAACGCGGGTTCTTTCCATAATAGGTTTTGCTCCACGATTTGAAGATTTATTGAAGCAATCTCCCTTTCAATATCTTCTTTGCTCATAAAATATACTCTATAGTTAAAATTATTTACAAATAACAGTCATAATTTAATTTAGTTATAAGTTATTCTTAATAACTCAGCATCTATCCTTGCCCCATGCCTCCACTACCTTTATTTTTATTAGATGCAGGTGCAGATGGAGATGTAGATGTGGGAAATTCTTCTAGCACACTATCTAAACTTGGTGATGTTTCTAATGGCGTCCTTTTGTGAGAATGTCCTTGGCTTCTAAATGTCCTTGTTTCCTCAATATCATACCCTGAGTCTTGCTGTAACTCATGCCGAAGGTTAAATCTATTTATATATCCTTCTAATTGTAATAAAGGAGCACCATTTAACATTTCAGGCAATTTAGATACTAACATTTCTGAAACAGTGCCTGAGATCTTATTCATTGCAGCTTCTAAACATGTTCCATCTAAACTACCAACTTTTTCTGAAACTATCAATTGTTCTGCATGTTGCTTAACTTTATCTATAATAATTCCTTGATAATGCATGACCGAATCATTGCTTAACTTCACTAATAACATAGATTCAATAACTTCAAGATTATCAGTATCTGGAACGTTTTCACATAGCCCTGTTATCCTATTAGACATCTCAGCTGCCAACTCGCACTTACTAATTTGAACACCTTTTAATTCTTTAGCTAAGATAGATTTTCTTTCCTCAGTGGTTGCCCCATCGTTGTATTCTACAAGTAGCATCTCTTTTTTAATGTCCATCTTCATGAATTTTTCATGACCAATTTTGATTTCATCAATACTATCTTTATTTTCAATAAACCATTTATCAGATGTTAAATCCACCGTTTTGCTTAGCATGTCTAAAAATTGGTTTATTGATTTAGACACAACCATTGTTTGCTCAGCAAACCTTTCATTTAAAGAGTCAAATATTTCATTTATTTGATTATCTGGACCAGGTAAAATATTAGCACTTGGATCTCCAGATATAGCCACAATCCCTTTCTGAATAGCAGAAAGAGCTGTTGCGACATAAGACTTTGAGCCAACTTCATCAGTTATAGATACACTCTGCTGGTTTTTAACGTCAAAGCTTGAATCTAATTCTGACATTAATCCAGTTTCACTAGATTTGCTTTTCTGTACAACTCTTTGCAGTAAAACACCCTCTTTCTCATAAGCACTAGATAATTTTTTCAAGTAACCAATCGGTCCCTCCATATCATCAAATACTTGTGCTCTAGTCATGCTGTCAAACTGTTTTTCTGTTGATTTTCCAAGTTTGAAATCAGTAGTATATATGTGCACAAGGCCTGATATTTCACTGGGGATTGCAATTGTCCGACTTACATTAGTATCAGCCAAAATTTTACTTATTAATGCTTTATGAGAATTTTTCTTATCTTTACTGCCTGTGTAATCATACATTTGCCTAATAGCAGATAAGGCTACCTTTTTTTGATCACGCAAATCTTTACTATCAGCCTTTTCTACATATCCATATACATTGCCATCAAATTCCTTTTGTAAGGATTCCTGTTGAGCACCTAGTTTATTGTTTACCATCTGCCTAAATATATACTCTTTTTTAAATTCAAATTATTTTTTATTAGCTGTATTTCCTTGTGATGTATTCTTTATTTGTTCTCTCATTAATCTTTGGCACGATTGAGGCTCTACCTTACTAATCAATTCATTCAAATATTGTTCGTGACTTATTTTGTTTCTCAGATTATTCATATAATTATTATTCATTCTAGATATCTTCTCCTCCAATATAGATAAAGTTTTCTCTAGATCTTGTTTTCTAGGTTCATTTGCTTCTTCTTTTATTTGTTTTTTCAAAGCAACGACATCACTCTTCAAATTTAATATCTGTTCAATTTTCTGCTCCATATCCTTATTTAACGATTGAATAGCAGATTTGTTTTTATTATACTTATCAAATATCTTTTCAAACTGACCTTTATAGGTTGCCATCATATGGTCTAATGCAATATTTTTATATGACGTTGCAAAGCTACTATCTTCTGAATATTTCCTAGCAACATTTGCATTCATCTCATATACATATAGATTATATCTACCCGTATCATTTCTTTTTAACTCAGCCTCGAAAAGTTTTTGAAATTCAATTTTATCTTCTATAGTTGGATTATCTCCATTCAGCCTTTCAATTAAATCTTTAGGTATTTCATGATCATCTCCAATTTGTAGCTCTAAAGTTGCTATTTGCTCTATTATCCCTCCACTAGCTTCATACCTACCATATAATTGAGCGGAGTCATTGACAATATTGAAGCTATGATGTAGAAGTTTACATGTGGGGGACTCTAAATCATTATCCAAAGTTGCCAACAACCTTGATGACTCCATTAGCATATCAAATCTAAGTTCTGCCTGACTAATTTGGTAACTACTATGGAATGCTTCTACTATATGATTAAAATCATTTATTTTAATTTCATTACGTTCTTTACCCATACTTATTTTTCCAGCAACAACAGCTCTAGCAGCGTGTGTTGCTGCGGCTGCCAGTCCTAGGCGATATCGTTTACCAGATTTTTCTGGACTAGCATCTATAGCTACAGGTTTTTGATTTGTTGCCATTATAGTGAATCTGCGTTTCACTGATTTTTTAGGCATTACCAAGCTACCTGAAACTCTATTCTTGTATTGCTTGAGGAGCATTTTATTACATTTCAAACTTTTTTCCACACCAAGATCTAATGCTGCTAAAGATAGCTTTTGTGGCAATCCTAATTCATGTTTTTTTGTTTCTTCATTTTCGCCTGGCTTAAGTTCTGCCTTTGAATCTTCTAAGTAACTTTCATATGCTTTTTCTATAGTGTTAGATGTGTTTCTCATCAAATTAAGACTATCTATTACACCACTATATGCTGTTGAAGCTCCTTGTAATGTCACATTTTCACTTCGAAGTGCAACTTTATGGAATATAGCATTATATTTTATAATTTCGTCCGCAGCTTTAGCCAACGCCTCAATAGCGGCCTCCTTTTCTTCTTTAACTTTTCCGTTTATTTCTTTGTTCTGCTCAGTTCCAGTAGGTTCAAGCATCATTTTATCAATCATCTGACATTTATTTTCAAGCATCGCTAATGTTTTTAAAAGTTTTTCTAAATTTTCTAGAACTTCTTTTTCTTGTTTTTCTTGTTCGGTTAACTTGTGGGGATCTATGGGCTTGTGGGCATCTATGGGCTTGAAAGCATCAATAATAAATCTCGTTGACTCTAAAACTTCATTAGCATAATTCATTTTAAATCGTATTGACATACTGTCTATATTAGTCTCATCTGCCCCCATTGACATAAAATTAAAAAGATAGTCTCCAAATATTGATCTTTCGTAACTATCAACTTCACTAGACATAGTCTGGCCTTCTGCTTGTGTTTTAGCATCCACACGTATTAATACACTAACGGCATTTTGAAGTTGCTCTATAGAATCTCCTGTGGCAGCTTCAAACACTGAAATTATTCTTTTACTAACCTCTTCCTGAGTAATATCTCGAGCCATAGCAGCTGTACTTCTCGTCACAAGATCTGTCTCTCTTTGTGAGTAATGCTCTCCTCTTGCTGTTAAAGTACGACTAACTATTGAGGCTGCATTAATTTTTTGAACTGACTGCATAGATTGATGCAATGCGGTCCAAAATGTCACATCATGAATTGACATTGGCTCTTTTGCTATATCAGTCATTATACTCGTCTCAAAACCACTTGCGACATACTGAAATAAACTTTTCTGCTTTTCTAAGTTTAACTCTAATACAATAAAACTCATCTCATCTTCTATTCTTCCAATTAGTTTTTTGTTACCTTTTGATTTTTTAACTTCATCTCTTCTAGATGTAAGTGCTACTAACCGTTCACTTAGCTCCTTATGCCTACTGTTTAAGGTATCATCCACTCCTGCATCCAGACCATCTGCCTTCATTTCACTTGTTTTTTGTTTCTGTACTGTTGAGTTTACAAATTTATCACGTAACTTTGAGTAATCCTTTGGGTCACCATTAAAGTCATCATTAATCCCAACATATTGTTGTAATTTGTCCAATACTGCTTCATATTCCTTATTTTTCTCAATTATCTCCACCCTGTCTTTTATATTTTGTTTTACTTTAATTTCAAGCTTAGCAATCCCATCTACATCTGACTTTGGTAGTTTTCTTGCCTCTTCCTCAAGCTTTTCGCATTCATCTGCAAGCAGGTCAATATATATTTCTTTAATTTCTATCATACGTTCAATGCCAACAATCATATTCATCGTAATATCAAAATAGTGCTGCAATGATAGTTTGGACGCTGTACTAGATGCCGCCCGATGAATGGCTCCAATAGTATTTAATTTAGCATCATCGGATGTTAAAATATCTACTGTTTTTGAGCTTGAAGCTTCAATTTCAATTCCACTTTCCAGACCGTTATCAGATAATTCTTTATAAAGTCTTTTTTTGCTCTCTGTACACTTTGGAGGCCATCCTCTTGATAAATTGCCATAAACCTCTTTTTCCGCATCCCGTAAATATTTATCATAATCGATACCAGAACCAAGATTCGATTCTCTCAATAACTCAATTTGTTCTTTTAATATCATATAGTCTTTGTTTTTATCTAACTTCTTATTTTCAATAACTGCACTCCAATTTTTCTCCCATATTTTAGAAGCTTCTTCTTTATCTTTTTGTGGAGCAGATATAACATCTTTAAAAAATTCTTGTTTCAACAAAACTCTTTCTTCTTCATCAAGCCAGAGGCTCTGTTTTATTAGCATGTCAAACTTTTGTTCTAATTTATTAATGGCGTCATCTCTATCTGCACCACCATTTAATACAATTGTTTTCATATATTCTATTTGCAATAACTTTCTATCACTTGTTGATAACCATAAATTTTCATCATTCTGCCACTTATCATCGATATATTTATTTGCAAGTTCGGTAAGAGGTGGTCCATATTCACTTGCTTTTAAATATTCAATAAAACTAGAATTATCTAAATTTTTCTCAAGTTTTCCTTTTTCGTCTTTACTTAGTTCTTCATTAGCAATTGATTTTTCAATAATTTCTGTAGAGTATATATTTGTTATATTTCCAACAGCGGCATTAACTTGCGTCTGAATTTCAGAAAAAGCTTGTCTCTTTTCACCTTCACCTTGGTAGCTACTCCAATTAGCCCTAACCAAACCATTTAGCTCTTTTAATATTGCACCTTTAGTTCTATCATTTATTAATATAATTTCAGGGATATGAATTTCAAGCTGAGTTAATATACGAGACTTCAAATCATCATCTGTTGGATTACGTGCATAATCCATAAGCGTTGCTGTATCATAAATTAACTTCCACAATTCATATGCCATAACATGACCATATACTTATAACCATAAATATTAGACATATATGGAGTATGGAAGTTCTTATTCAGGCAATTACACTGATTTTAGCAATTCTTATACTTAGAAGAAACACAAGGTAGATCAAAAGGTTATCTTCCCATGAATTGTTGACACTACCCTCTTAATAAGAAAGTTTATGTTCTGTGAATACACACCTGTTAGCAATATATATTATTATTCATTTTTAGATATTGTATATTTGGCAACAACTACTCGAAATACATATACATTAAGATATATAGTTAATGGTTGAAGGTCATTTGTTTATATTATTACTATGATAATAGCGTTAGGATTGAAACTATATGATTCTATGATAACTTACGATTATCAAACTATTTTTGTGGACATTTATATGCTCTAGCAATAGCATAAGTATTATTATTAGAGGCAACATCGCTCCATACAATATGAGTTGCACTTATTTCTGCTGCTTGCTTTCTAGCTTTATCTTTAGCAATTTCAGTTCCTATAGCAAGAAAATGATATCCTGATGAGCCCTGAACTTGACCAACTAAAACACACGGTGCCTTTGGATTTTCTGGTACAACAATAATTTTGTCTGTTTGATAAGTACTTCGATATACACATGATGTTAGAAACAAAAACAACACTATGATTACTTTACGCACTATATCCCTCCTGGAATCACTATGAGTTACTCTTTCCTGGTAACTACTAGCATAGAAACATCATCTGGTTGCTCGGTATTATCATCCCGAACTCCAAGAATTTCAAATATTTCATCAATATCACACTTGGTTTTCTGGGTGAGTTTTATCAGTTCGACTTCCTGTACATCAGTATTTTCTTCATCCATATAAACTTCTAATACTCCATCTGAGTATATAGCTAATTTATCTCCTGGCTCAAATTGCAGCTCATGCTCATCATATTTTGTATTTTTCATAATACCAACAGGAAATCCACCGCCCTTAATAAACTCAGCATCACCGTTAGCTTTTAGAAACACTGGATTAGGGTAATGACCACCTATAGCATATTTCATTGTATGAGTTTTCAAGTTCATTACGCCATAAATCATAGTCATATATTTATCAAGACGTGCAGTATATATCTCCTCAGCAACTTCAGATAATAAATCTGCAGGCTGATAGATGGTCTGATCTCCATGCACTTGAAATCTAGATTGGATCTGAAACAATAAACTCTTAAGTAGTACTGTTACAAATCCAGCTGCAGCACCATGGCCTGAAACATCTGCTAGATATATTGCAGCATGGTCATCATCAATCTCAAAGTAGCCAATAAAGTCTCCACTTAAGTATATTGCTGGAATAACTCTATGAGTACAGTGAACACCTCCAATGAAGGTTTTATCTACACTAGGTAGTAATTTCTGTTGTACACTTTTACCAGCGACTTGATCTTCCTCTAAAATATCTAAACTCTTTGTTAACTTTCTTTGAAACTCTTGATTCTCTTCGATTAATTGGTTTCGTTCAAGAGCCCGACATACGGCATGCTCTAGTACTGCCAGATCTCTAATTGGTTTTTGCATAAAATCACAAGCACCTAACTTTAGAGCTGAGATTGCAACCTTAATATCACTTTCACCAGTAATGACAATGACAGGCAGCTGCTCATTTAATTCCATAAGCTCTTCTAGTAGCTCTATCCCAGATTTTCCTGGTAGATTTAAATCAGTTATAACTAAAGCTGGTTGTTCACTAGTAAACAACTCCATACCTTGCTCAGCAGATGAAGCTACGGCTGTCACAAAGCCACTATCTTCTAGATACTCGCTTATAGAGTCCCTAACGGTCTCTTCATCGTCAATAATTAGTACTGTAGATGTTGTTGATAATGACATAATTTTTTGTTAGCAAATTAAATACACCTATATTAAAAATAGCACGCACTACTAACTTACTCCAATCTTTATTCGTAATATTCTTGGACTACAAGCAACTTAGGTTTACAATACATTCGATATAGGGTGATATGAAATTTAAGATATTAGCGGAGAATTATATAAATGATTAATAAATATTTAGGAGCAGGGATATTAGCATCAACGTTAATATTTACAGGTCAAGCAATAGCTGAAGACTATCAAGATCAAGGTGACCTTGTAGATAGCAGTGAAGCAGTTCGTGCATTTAAAGATGGAACTATGAAACTTGATTTTCGTCTCCGCCATGAAAATGCAAAACAAGACCAACTTAAAACTGCAAAAGCTACAACATTAAGAAGCCAAATGTCATTTACTACGGCAAAAGATTGTGATTTACAGTTTGGTATGGCCTTAGTAGATGTATCTAGCTTTTTTGGGAAAAAATATAATTCAGGTGTTACAGGTCTAGCACAACCTAGTTATTCTTTAGTTGCCGATCCAAAAGGTACAGGACTTACTAATCTTTACCTAAAGTACTCAGGGATACAAGAAACTACGCTAACTGTAGGTCGGCAATTTATTAATATTGAAAATGGTAGGTTCATTGGTAAACGTGATTTTCGTCAATTCCCTCAAAGCTTTGATGCTATAACTGTAGATAATAAGTCTCTGCAAGATGTCACAGCTACATATAGCTACATTGACCATGTTAATACTACAAATGCATCTAGTAGAAATGTTGAAGGTAGAAGAAAGCTCAGAAGCCACCTTCTAAATCTTAATTGGGACGGATCATATTATAACGCTATAAATGCTTTATTTTTATTAAATAAAGATAAATCAACTCCAGCTAACTCAAATCTTATTTTATCTTTAACCGTTAGAGCCAGCAAAGATTTCCAAGAAGTTATGGGATTTAAATATTACTTTACAGTTGCAGAACAACAGGCCAAATATAATAATCCTAATAATTATAAAGCTAATTACTGGGCTTTTGGTGCGAGCAAAGTGTTTAATATGATTGAAGCTACTGCGGGTTATGAGCGCTTAAGTGGTAAAAATAGTAGTGTGCCTAATCAAGCATTTAAAATGCCATTAGGTGACTATCATCCATTTTTAGGCCTTGCTGATGCATTTAGCACAACACCGAGCCAAGGTGTACAAGATATTAACTGTGGCATTAAAGCTGATATTCCGAATACACATTTAAGTATTAGTGCTGAATATCACAACTTCCGATTTGCAGAAACTGTAGCTGGGAGCAAAAAAATAGGCCATGAGTATGATATTCATGGAACTATAGATTTAAATAGTAACTTAAGTGTTGATATTGCATTGGCACATTTTTACTCAAGAACATCATTAGTTCCAAAAACTCGCAGAATGTGGGTATCATTAAATGCGCATGTATAATATTTAAATATTCTTTGGCTAGGCAATTAAGCTTGGCCAGAGCTACTCTGGTGGCTCACCAAGCATTTCAGCGTTTAAAGCAGTATTATTATTAGTATTATCACCGCCCCCGCTATCATACTCTCTGATCTGCAAATAACTAGCCCTAACTAAACTATATTCATCAACCCCAGCACTCTCTACCAATTGTTGTGGCCCCATTAGATCTGATTTAGTACTAATTAAATAAGTCCCATAATAAGCATTTCTATATTTTGGTTTCAAATATTTTGGAAAACTAACAATATAATTACCTACCATGCCAATGGTATCTCTAACCGTAGATGATCCAATAATTGGCAAGACTAAATACATTGATTTCTTATAGCCCCACTGAGATAAAGTTTGCCCAAAGTCTTCTTTGTGTTTTGTAAATCCTAATTCACCGGCAATATCAAAAACACCAGCAATTCCCAAAGTGGTATTTATCACAAACCTTGATAAATCATTTCCAAATTGCTTTGGTTTAGACTGTAAAATATCATTAATCATTGTTGGCACTTCGCCAACATTGGAGAAGATATTTCTTATACTACCTTGAAATGGTGGAGGAATAGCACTCTTATATACCATAGCCACAGGGTTAATAAATAATTTATCTGCAACTTGATTCGCTGCATAGATACCACGATTCAATGGCTCCAACGGATCTTGCTTTATTGGTGCTGTTTTAACTGAGCAACCAGTGGTTAACCCTAAACATAAGCCAACCATGGTTGTTCTAAATATTTTTATTATTGTAATGTTTTTATTTGTTATCAATTTTATTCCTTGGACGATTTTATTCGTTCATGCTTAAATATAAGCCAGCAACTCGAATTAATCAACTTGCTCTACATATAGGTCAGTGAAAAGTTTTTGGCCTGGCTCAACAGCATAATGAGTAAAATCTTCAACACCTTGATTACGTAAATAATCTTCATCTATTAAGAAATTACCTGTAAATCTTTTTGCATCCTGTGTAAGGATACTAAGTGCGGCATCAGCCATGATATCTGTATTCCTGCTTGCCCTCATAATTTCTTTAGGAAAATTATGCTGAATGGCAGCAGTTGCTATAGTGGTTTTTGGCCATAATGAATTTACAGCTATCCCTAACTCTTTTAGCTCTTCATGCAAACCTAAAGTACACATGCTCATTCCATACTTAGACATAGTGTAAGCTGTATGTGCTTTAAACCATTTTGAGTCCATGTTTAAAGGAGGTGATAAATTTAAGATATGTGCATTAGATGATTTAGCTAAATGATCTATCGCAGCTCTTGAGCAAGCAAAAGTGGCTCGTGCATTCACCCCCATCATTAAATCATACTTTTTCATTGTTGTAGCTTTAGTATTAGTTAAAGAGATAGCACTAGCGTTATTAATTAGAACATCTAAAGTGCCAAAAACATTTACGGTTTCAGCAATTGCAGCTTCAATTGCATTTTCATCTCTAACATCTAACTGCAATGCAAGAGCTTTAGCACCTAAGGCCTCAACTTCTTCAGCAACCTCACCAATAGTACCATCTAACTTTGGATGTGGCTCTTTAGTTTTTGCAGCTATTACTATATTAGCGCCTTCCTGTGCTAGTTTTAAAGCTATTGCACGCCCAATTCCCCTGCTTGCGCCAGTAATAAAAATTGTTTTACCTTCCATAGAATTTATCCTTATACCTATCGTAGAAATAACTCTTTTGTTAAGATAATTATTATATAGCTATTAAATTAAAAATCTATCATCGGGGGTAACAATGAAACATGAACAATTCATGCTGGCTGTAGAAAAAACAGAAGCCTTATTTAATCAATATATAGAAATGCAACAAACACGATTTTCAAAATTATCTGGAGCACAGGCTCCATCTAAATTTATGTCGATGGCAGTTACCACAAATGAAGAATTAAATGCCACATCTATTTTAGAAAACTTAGGTGCACTTTCTATTCAAAAAGAATCCCATACCCCAAATGACGAACATGAACTTGGTGAGTATATTGCTCAATTCATGGAAGCATTTAAAATCCAATCTTTTAATGTTACTGCCATGGCAACTTTTGCACCAATTCCTGCCCATACAGATGGTGCTAGTGCTGTTCAAAGAGTTCAAAGTGTCTACGATGAGCTTCTTGCAATTGATGGGGTGCTTGATATATTACACCCAGCTCAACAGTCATGGCACTCAAAAAATAACCATGATGGTGCACTTCATGTCAAAGCATTTTGTACAGTGTTTGCAGGAAAAATTTCAAGAGATATTGTTAAATGTAAAAAAGGATTACGAGATATTATAGCTGAACGAAGAGAATTTAATGCAGCATTAGTTAGTAATGTAGATGCTTCTGTACATATAGAAGTATCAGAACTTACCAAGATGAGCAATAGGCTATCTAATGAGCAGCGTGATTTATACCCAGATCCAGAACTTGGCGGCAGCTTTACACCTACTTTTAATATGCTGCAAGAATGCCTAGATACAGCTGTTGATACTGTACCTATGCTGGCAGCCTTGCAAACTCTGAATATTTCATCCACTCCAGCTGCAATTGCTGAGGCTGAAGCAACAGCTAAAATTGAAGAGGATGAAGCCTTTACCGTTGCAGCTAGAAATAAACTTTCATAATAAAATATAGTATAAAAAAAGGGCGCATAATGCGCCCTTATATATTCATCTAAAATATTTTAGACGTAAAAATAACCACCTAAACCTATTGTATAACTACTTTCAGTTGGTGCATCATTCGCAGTATTCTGCACATCTTTGTATCTAAACTTAACTTTGCCAGTGGCATTATAACCAACCTTAAATCTAACTCCAAAGGTATCTGTAACCAAGCCTTGCACACCTAGACCAACTCGTAAATATGATCTGGTTTTTGACCCTAAAGAATGTAATGTATCAAAGTTAGTACCAGGCACACTCAAGTTATATTTTGGCTTGAATCTGGCCCAACCAACTCCAACATAACCTAGTGCTTCCCAGCTTTCATGAAGTGGTAAAAATCCAGTAACATCAGCGTTTGTTGTTATCATCCTTAATTGTGAATCAATAGATAACTGACCACCACTGGTATTAGTTAGCCCAGCTAATGTCGCACCATTGGCAAGTGTTGTAGTTTTTGTTTTTCTAGTAGTCCACTCAAAACCAAACTCTAGGCCATAATACATTGATGGCCTGATCCCAAATGCTATATTTGATCCAAAGGCTGTATTATTAAACATAGTTTCCCAAGATGGTCTTAACTTTACTGTATGCCATTGCCCATCTAAAGCAAAATAATAATCGACCTGATCACTTTCTATTGCATAACTAGAGCCTGAATAGGCTATAAGAAGAGCTGATGCCATTAGCGGCATCCTTTTAAATATATCTTTCATGATAAGTCATCCTAGCTTTCCATATCTTGGACATATTATAACTCAGGATCACAAAACTAAGAAAGAGTTGCCCTGCATTTAATATTACAGGGCAATAAATTTTTTAATAACTAGAGCGACAATTAGTCTCTTTAAGGAAGAATAGAATAACCAATGAGATTATTAGACATACAGGCAATGCAATTAAAGCTTCTTGATATTCATGTAAAGTGTATAGTCTTTCACCCGTGGTGGCGTCTATAGTTCCAGTGCTTACTGAATCTAATACTCTACCGATAATATACTGGAAAAAAGCACCACCAAAGGTATTCAAGGTATTTATGAAGCCAACTGCAGTACCAGACAATTCAGGTCTGTTTTTCTCTTTTATCACTGCAAAAGCAATAATAAAGCCACTAGAGCAAAACCCTAGCAAAAACATTAGTAATCCCATTACTGGCACAGATATGTCAGGTAGATACACAATCATTAGAGTGGTTGCTAAAGTTGTTATATTGGCTATATACATAGGCAAATTACGCTTTCCAATATGGTCTGATACCCAGCCAAATAAAGGTCCACCACAAGCCCACCCAATAAAGATTAAAGATACTATGGAGCCAGCCTCCATTGGTAAATAACCATGTGCTTCTATTAAGAAAGGTACTCCCCATAGAGCACCAAAGGCTAGTGTTGGTACAAACATAAGCCCTGCGTATGATGAAGCTATCCAAGCTTGTGGGCATTTTACAACCTCCATCACATCTTTAAATATATTTATTTTTGTACGATTTTTAACCTTAATATTGCTAGCGCTCTCTTTATCACGCACTAAAGACCACAACATTATGGCAATAATAATCCCTACTACAGCAGCCATACACATTGCCTGACGCCAACCCACCTGAGTAACAATCAAGTTCACAGTCGAAAGACCAAAAGCTGCTCCCAACATGCCTATAGTAACCATCAAGCCAATAAATAGTGCAAATCGTTTTGCTGGGAACCAATCCGAAGCTATTTTAGTACAACCAACAACAGCAAATGATGCCCCGAATCCAATTAATAACCTACCTAACATAGCCATTTCTAAGGTTACAGCCCATCCAAAAACGAAACTTCCTAAGGCACATGACAGGCTAGCAACAGTTAATAAGCGCCTTGGACCATATTTATCCATTAAGATGCCAACAGGTATTTGCATAAGCCCATATGACCAAAGATAACATGATGCTAAAGCCCCAAGAGCAGCCCCAGAACAGTTAAATTCAAGCATCAATTCAGACTTCATTGCAGATGGAGAGACGTTTAAAAGATTATCAAAAAAATAGAATATTGTGGCTAGACCCCATATGAAAAGGCCTTTTTGAGCTATTTTAATTTTTGGCGCACACTTCCCAGATTCATCATAGTTTGTTGTCATACTATTCATTCTAACAGACTCCTGCCATTATTACTATTTTTATAGTGGGGTCTAGCAGTCTGCCCGAGTTTGGATTAGTTGTAAACCTAATCTTCTCAAAATTATGTGTAAGCTCCCGAACCACCTTATATTAAAATAATTAGCAAAAATAACAGCACTATTAACTAGTCTATCTGCTTACCTTTAAGTCATTATACTTGAGTCAAAAAACTAATTACTCATGATAGTAATATAAAGTAATTCTCTAGCCTATGTATCAAGCCATATCCAAATAAGGAGATAAAGATTTTTTAGAGCCATGTCTTGATCTTGGCTTTCCATTCACATAATTATCTACCATAGGAGTATGCATATACCTCTCTCCATATGCGGCTGCTAAAAAACTACTAGTTGGCACCCAACCTGTCATAGTCCTATTATCTGCATTAATTCTAGAGCTAATACCATCTAACCTAGATATTTCAATGCCCGTTACTGTTTCTAAACCAATTGTAAGAACGTTACTATTATCTTTAGAATGATAACTAATATTTCTTTTACCTTCTAATTCCTTTACTCGATTTTTTAGTTCATCTATTTTGCCACGATACCCTAATTCAAGTTGCGAAGGTAAAACACTATCACTAACATATGCTCCTGTTCTTATTTGCTTTGCAAGCTCCATGGATGCTGTAAATTCAGCATATCTTATAAAATTAAATTGCTGTAGAGCTGTAACTAATCGCTGAGTATTTGGTATACACAATCTCATTAATAATGGACCTGAGCGAGGATGTCTAAACGCTTTGTCAATATCACCATTAATAAAATCAACTGCAGCTTGGACATGAGATACATTTGATATTTCTGAGATTTCCATCATTTTTTTTCTAATATTATTTGCCTCATCCAATGTAAGTTGTATTTTCTCATTACGGCCTACTTCATTTAATATTAGAGGTATGTGCTTATTAATTTCTTTTAAATCTAATTCCTTTATTTCTGATATTCCTGGGTCATCGACACCATATCTAAATTTTGAATATATGCTATACAACCCACCAAAAACATATTGTCCTATAGAGCCACCGACTAGAGTTGTTCCCGTTCCCATTGCCCATAATAATAGTTTGTGTTCACGAAGCATTAAAGAATTAGATAATAAATCTTTAAAAGAGTGATTTATGGCTGGCAGACCAAACATTGTTCCATAAAAAAATGCCATTGCAGATAACAGAATACAGACAGAAACAAAAGTTGATTGACCACGTCGTTTAGGATATTTAATATAATTTTTAAAATGATTTTTTATAGACATAATTCCATAAAACAACGTACCTCTATCCGGAAAATCAAATCCTAGCGGCATTGATCGAGAAATATTATACATATCTATATATTTATCATTAAGTTCTTTTCTAGCAGCAACTGGCATCCTTGTTGTAGCTTTATCTATCACTATTTCACGGACATGCTCATTAGCCATTACCTCATTTAAATTTCCTTGGAAAAGATATTTGTATGCAGTTAATAAATCTCGACTTATATCAGGATATTACACAGCTTCACTTAATAATTGCTGTGAAACTCTTTGCACTTTATCTTCATCCATCATCAAAGTGTTATCATATTTATTAAAGTTTTCCAGTATTATTTTAATTTCTTGTGGCGTAAGTGGCTTATAATCTGCAGATGGATACAATGAAATGAAATTATAATAAAAACTTTTCCCAAGATCTGATGTCATCGCACCTAAAGTTAACCCTGCTGTAATTTCCATCATCCAGCCAAGACCATTAATGATTCCTTCGATCACGGGAATATTTATTCCAAACTGACTTGAGGCAACTCCGTTAATAATGGTACCAATTGTTGGATAGTAAATATTCCATCCAGCAATGAATAAAGAAGATATAGATGAAATAGTAATTATGCCTAAAATTTCCTCAACTTGGTATCGTGGTATTCTTACTCGTTTTATACTGCTAACCAAAGACAAAAAGCCGTATGAAAGCATGCTTGTTCTAGTCATATCTTTTTTTGAGGTCATATCCATCTTCCTCATTGACATTCACCCCCCTATTAAAAGAAGATGATAACTGCATCTTGAAATGCAACTACAAATAGTTACTAGACATAGAGATTAATGCCTCTATACCCACTATACGCAAACCATCCTGGTATGCCTTACCAAAAAAAAATTTATTGATATAATTATGGCAAGTTATTGAACCAATATATGGTACGGCCCCTAACATATATAATTTTAATTTATTTTTCTTATTAAAAAGTGAACACCTAAATTTCAATATCCATTGATTAATTATTAAACGGCTTAAGATATATTTAGCTTCTACGTCGACATCATAAGTATTTATAATTTTTTTAGCAGATAGGATCATATTAGTAACCTTTAAATTTTCCATTAGGATCATAGATTGCGACACTGTTGCTAAGCTGCTACCAGAGGTAATTCTTGGATTAAGACTAATGTCTCCAGTATTCACCACCAAGCTTCTTCCCTTCACAAAATAACTGAATATGCCATACCCATAAAATTAAAAGTACTTTATAAACTATTTTGCCATCTCTAGAAGAAAACATCCAAAAAATTATTTTTTAAATTTGCTTGAGACTGCTTTGAAGTGAATATATTATTTTTATAAAAATTTATTAAGTAAGATCTTAAGTAATATATTTCAATAATTTTTTATGTCAGTGCTTACTTCAAACTATTTGTGAATACAAATAGTTTGAAGCTTAAATTTAGTCACCATTATTTATCTGAAAAACTTACTTCCTTCATCTCGCTATGGTGTAACCATTCTCTGTATGGGTCTTTTTCCCCATATCGCTCTTTATATCTGAGTGCAAGCTCAACCGCTCTAATCCTAGCATCTGGACTCATAGAAATCATCAAACTCTTAAGCTCTTCGCTTGGAGCATCTAAAGCCCCGTGTAAGGACATATCTAACCATGCGTAGGCTTTTATTGGATCCATTCCAACACCCTGGCCTTCAAGATACATCATGCCAATTTCATATTGAGCTGGACGATACTCATTCATCGCAGCTTGCTTAAACCAAAATGCAGAACGCTTAATATCTACAGGTTTTCCCCAACCATTTAATAGCATCATGCCTAAATTGTATTGAGCATAAGGTGAACCTTCATTCGCTGACTCAACATACCAGCGCAATGCATGCTCATAATCAGTAAGGCCTGACATAGAATTAGAAAGTATATCGCCAATTGAATTTTGTGCCATTATGGAGCCAGCTTCTGCAGCGCGTAAATACCAACGATAAGACTGTACAATATCTTGTGGCAATCCATAGCCATCTTCATACATTTTAGCAACACGCTGTAAAGCAAATAAGGCATCATTTTTACTTGAAGCTGCAGCATCCCACTTAACACCTTCAGATAAACTATCTTGGACGCCACGACCTAAAATATACATCAAGCTAAGCATATATTGTGAGTAGGTATCACCAAGTTTAGCGGCCTTTGTGTACCACATAGCAGCATCAGGAAGATATCTTGGCGCACCCCAACCTGAATGATGCATATCACCTATCCTTGCCATGGCTTGAGAATTTTCATTCTCATTTTCTGCTGCCAAAGCATACCATCTATATGCTCCTTCAAGGCTTTTCTTCGCTCCAATACCCGTCCGATAAGCTTCCCCCAGCTGGTACTGTGCTAAAGATGAACCTTGATTCGCAGCACGCTCTATCCAATAGTGCCATTTTTCATGATCTTTTTCTGTAAGCTCGCCAAGGTAATAAATATTTGCTAAATTCAGTTGTGCCTCAAGATCACCTTTATCCGCAGAAACTCTGTAATACTCCAGACCTTTTTCGATATCAATATGTACACCTAATCCTTGAGTATAAATTTCTCCTAAGCGGTTATAAGCGTCAGGATCACCATTAACAATCAGTTCTTCGAGTGTATCTATAGCAAAAAAATATTCTTTTTTACCTCCAAAACCCTCTGAAGCCAGAACAGCAAGTTGGTATGCTGACATTGACGAACCAAGATTAGCTCCTCGTCGATAATAAACTCTAGCTTTCTTATAATCTTGTTTTACACCATAGTTGCCTTCGTATAAATAACCTAGATTATACAATGAATCCATATTACCTTGCTCTGCTGCAATCAAGTACCATTTAATTGCCTCACTACTATCTTTATCAACACCAAGGCCTTTTTTATACATATTTCCTAATTCAAGCTGAGCATTAGATACTCCAGCATCAGCAGCTTTAGTAAACCACATTTTAGCCTTAGCATAATCACGTGGCACATCATCTCCACGTAGATATAAATAACCAAGCTTTACATAAGCAAAAGGATTATCCAGTTGCGCAGCTTTTCTAACTAATTCTAATGAATATGAACCTGACGTAGCGATATCAGCTTTTTCTAACAACTTTGCGGAGTCATAATTTTTGTCAGTTGCAGGTCTGTTTAAATACTTACCTTTAAAACTTTCCAAAGAATGACCAGCACAGCCGGAACTAAGAACGATGCATCCAATTATAAATAGCTTTGCCTTCATATTTAAAAACCATGTAAAATAAATCTGCAAATATTAGTATGGCACTGAAAACATTAATTTCCCAGAACTTAAAACATAGTGAGGCGACGAACATGGATCCTGAAATATTTGTTGCCCTTGATTGTGTGCCCACTGAGGCAAAAAAAATCATTGATAACCTTTGCCCTATACATTGTGGTATTAAAATTGGCAAAGAATTATTTACCTGGGCAGGACCACAAGTTGTAGAATATTGTAATAATTTAGGATTTAAAGTCTTTTTAGATTTAAAATATCATGACATACCCAATACGGTTGCCAAAGCTGCTATAGCTCTTGCCTCACATAACATTTTCATGTTTACAGTTCATGCATTAGGTGGTCATCGAATGCTAGAAGCCACTAGAACTGCCATTGATGACCTTGAATTAGAAACTCCACCTAAAATTTTAGCTGTTACACTACTTACCAGTATGGAAGAAAACGATGTTAATAAGCTTAATGTCCTAAATGGCAATCCAAAAGAAATTGCTACAAATTTATGCAAGGTTGCTTTGGATGCTAAAGTTGACGGCATAGTTTGTTCACCACTTGAATCTAGCCAACTACGTAATAATTTTGGAAATGATTTTATAATAGTCACTCCAGGAGTCAGACCTCAAGAAAGCTCTAATAATGATCAAAAACGTGTTGCAACACCTTCAGAGGCTATTGCTAGTGGCAGTAATTTCTTAGTTATTGGCAGACCAATAACCAGTGCTTTAGATCCAAATACTGCACTATTAAAAATTTATGAGGAAATTTCCTCCAATACAAAAAATGTTGAAATTCTTACTTTTTAAATCACACTTATTACGCACTTAACGTCATGTCATTTTTAAACTTGGAGCTTTATGATGCTTTTTATGATAACTTTTAATTAGCTCAGCTATATCATCATAACCCGATTTTTGGGCATAATCTAAAGCTGACAAACCCTCCTTATCTCGAATACAAGTCAAAGGTTCTTCATCTGACTTTGTATATTCCAAAATAAGACTGACTATTCCTGCATTTTTTGTCTTAGCAGCAGTAATAAGAGGTGTTTCTCCATTCCAGCCTAATATAGGATATAAATATGCTCCAGACCTAATTATCTGCTCTGCTATTTCATTCGCTCCATTCCCAAGAGCCATATCTAACAACGTAAATCCATTATACCTTTCGTTAATTAATTTAGCTCCTGATTTAGTTCCGAGTATAGCTACAAGTATTTGTCCCAACCCTTTGATACATAGAGTTGGTAAAATATCATGCTTGCCATATTTTGCACTTTTGTTTAAATCATAACCAAAATTTATTATTTTAACAGCCACACTTTGCATCTCATCATATGAACAATGATTAATATTAATTATAAGATGATCTATGGCTGTTGCACCACGGGAATCAATTTCATTAACCATATGGAAATCACAAGGAGTCATAACATTTAGAATGCAATCAACTAATCCTAACATTCCCCTCATAGATGCTCCAATAAGGTGTGTTTTCATCGGACTATTAGAAATTCCTACATTGGCTCCTCGATTAATTAACTCAATTGCTATACATTCATGTCCTTGCAGTATGGCATAGTCTAATGGGGTTGACTCCCCCATAACCGTATCCCTTTTATTTATAATTTTATCATGAATATTTAAGTGTAATGCTGTAGACAAGTCTACATTACCAGACATATCAATTAATGAAATTCCATCTTTAGTATTTAATACACATTGAGCTACTTCTAGTAAACCTCTATTTGCTGCGATTAATAAACAATTTCGTCCATCACTACATGATAGATTAGCACCCAGATTAATTAGTTTACATGCCAGAAGTTGATTGTCTATTTTTAGAGCTATAGATAATGGGGAGTCTAACTCAACATCACCTCCATTAATAAGATGAAAATCAGTACTTATAAGGCTATCTATCATAAGCCCAGCTAAAGTTGACAATTTAAGCATCATAGTCTTCCCAAGTATTTCAGGAGTTAACAAGAGTATCTTCCTAATGAATGATCTAACTTTAGAATCATTGACAATTTGAAATTTTGGCTCTTTAACTGCTTTAGTGTTTTCGTATAACAATGAATTTAATGCTGATATCGACGAATCAGACTTTAAATAAACTAATAACAATGTTCTCACTTCAGAGTTAATGCCAAACATTAAAATCTTACCAGCAAATATTTGTGCTTTTTCATGCATTAAATATTTATGTACAAAAGTAAATCTATCTACATTGTCACTATTTAAATGAAAGTATAATTTCCCAGCTTGAACCTCCAGTGATCTTTTGTTTTTTTCCTCCTTTGTCAACTCAGGAATTGTTTCCATTGGTAGAACTTGCAAGTTACTTTCATTTTTCACTTGACTGCTTTTTTTTATCTTTTTATTTCTTTTTTTACTTCTCAGTATTTTTTTGTTCCTAACGATAGGCTCGTCATCATCATCAATCTCATTTTTTTCGCTTACATTCAACTCCTGGGCGGTCTCGATTGTTCCTTCTATTTCTTGAACTGCCAATGTATTACTGGAAAGAGCATCTGAAACTGCAAAAACATACTTCCATTTTGTTGCCCTTATTACTGTAACTATTGAATGATTTTCTATTCGATCATTTGCTATCAATGATAATATTACACATTCATTAGCGTGAGGGCTTAGTATTAACGTCTCTACAAGAGGAAGACTTATAGTTTGAGCTCCATGAAGATAACCTACCACCATTTGGATTGTGTCAGAGTCTGCATTTTTGTGATTGCAAACATCAATAACAACGTCAATGTGTCCATGATATAAACATTGGCCCATAAGAGTATTTAGTGTGGGGGCACTTGTGAATTCATTCGCAGAGATCCTTAACAAAGCACCATCAATAGCACCATTGCTTAGCAAGGTGGAATTACTAATTAAATTATTATGTAATGAGTTAAGATCTCTCTTTATTTTTTCGATGCTTTCCTGAAGAGAAGCTAGCTCTTCAGCACTTAATTTATCTTTAAGTTTCATCATGACGCTAAGCACAGATGTCATAAAGTCAACTATTTGCTCATCGGTGTTTAATATATCTTCACGTGCAAGCAATTGTTCGAAAATACTTACATCATTAATATGCCCAAGCATTTGCTCTAGTATTTCTATATTAGCATTCGGGTTTGCAATTATTCTTCTTATCAGATCAGAGTTAAGAGTATCACCAAGCCCCACGATGCTCCATAATGTTTCCGTGTCAGCAGTATCTACTGCCTGCTCAACAATAAACTCACGCTGTTGAATTAAAGCATCCATATTTCTCTTAAGTGCATCGATATTACGAGTAATTCCTCTTGCCATATCATCATGTATGCTTTTGTAAAATTCAGAAATCTTCCCAGA
>JABJGS010000001.1 GCA_018703155.1 Francisellaceae bacterium
TCTTGTTATTATTCAGGGCACAGTAATTCAAATGAATCGCGATGTCAATGAGACGGGTATTTATTTATCTATTTATCAAAATGGCAATAAATCAAGGATTTGCTTCTGCATATAACATCAAAAAACAGGCTTAAATATGACAATAGCCTGGGGCGGCAACAAAAACACTTATTCAAATATGAATGAATTGTTTCTTTCTGTCAAAACTCAGCCAATAACCATTTAGGTTATCTTCAGTATTTTTGTAGAGATTGTTGTCATCAATATAATGAACGTACAGTAACTAAATTTAATTTCATTGAGTTTCCAAATGAAGTTGTGATGTTAGCTGTATATTATTACTACAAATTTAAAGTGAGTCTTGATAATGTTGTAGAGCTTATGGCGTTACGTGGTATTTATATTTCCCATCAAACAGTTCACAACTGGGTGCAAATCTTTGGTGTTGATTAGGTATGAAGTTACGTGAACATCGTAAAGGCCAATCTGGTAATAAGTGGCACACTGATGCCACTTACGTGAAAATAGCAGGTAACTGGTGTTACTTATATAGAGCAATAGATCGCGAAGGTAATTTAGTTGATGTCTACTTAAGCGATACTAGAGATCAAGTCGCTCCAGAGAACTTTTTCAAACAAGCTCTTGTTACAACTAACGTAACCCCAATTCAAATTACAACAGACAAAGAGCGTGCCTTATACCCAGCAATTAAAAATATTTTTCCAGATGCAAAGCACAGAGATAGCAAATATATGAATAACCGGATAGAGCAAAATCACCGAGGTATAAAATCACGTTACAAGGTAATGAAAGGATTCAAATCTCCATTTTCAGCACTTATATTTTGCACAGTTTCTGAAGAGATAAGACAACTTCATCGTGCAAAGGATAAAACCAGAGCAGTGTGCAGAGGCTTAATTATGCCTAAATTTAAAGAGTTTAATAATTTGTTAGCGAATGCAGCATAGACTGATAGGAAACAATAATATTTAACTTGTTATTGGCTGAGTTTTGAAAGAAAGGATATTCTTACTCTCCCTTAAAAAGCTTGAAATACCATGACTTTTTTATTTACGCACCAACGACCCTGAAACTTTGTTGCCTTTTTGCCAAGCATCAAAACGTGAATTCATATCTTTTGCTTCCTCTTTAGTAGGTATGAAAAAGTCTTTATCCACCTGGAAAACACGAATCCTTAAAAAGAATCTCCTGTGACAATCAGGGCAAGCTTTTGTTATCTCTTCTTTAGTTGGGACAGCGTGAAAAGGGGTTTCTTTGAACCACATAAATAAAGAATCATTATTCTTGTATGAAATATTGTCGTGGCTTTCTTTAAAATACTCTATAGCATTTTTAACCTCACCTTCCAACATAAACCATGAAGGTAAACCGGTATAATATAAAAAACCTTGGTAGGCAAAAGGAACTCGTTCCCTATCTTTCGATTCAAAAGATTTATTCCTGCTTATGATTATCGACCTGTCTTGATGCCAGAAATGAAAGTTTGGTGGTGTCCCGCCTCCAAATAGTTCTGCTGTGAAATAGTATTTTTTGTTTTCGTTAACTGGTAAATTTAATTGTTGAAACATTTTCTTGATATCAGGTTTTAAAGTGCTGCGCAATATTCCAAGTGTAGTAGGGAACATTTCTAATGTGCTATTTTCTGTTAAATCTTTTTTTGTAACTGGCTCCTCTCGAATAGTCGCTAAATCCGATGATGCATATGAGTTTTCAAAATCATTCAAATCATTTGCAAAGCCATTAAATACTTCTATCACACCAAACTTATTAGTAATACACCCTAAATCATCAATCCTTAAATTTGCCGTTTTTGAATCTTTGGTTAATATTTCTTTTAAAAAATTAGATTGAAATGATACACTATGCAATGGTTTGTTTTCTAGTGAGGAGAGAGATTTTTTGTGTCCTGGTGAATTTACTTCTCGAACACCTTGAACCAGATTTCCATTTAAAGTTCCGGGTAATGATTGTTGCCACTCTCTTATCCAAGAATTGTTAAGGGAATCTAATGCATATGCTTTTCTACGTATTGATTTTTTGTGCCCATCTTTTGAATTAATAAAATTAATAAAATTCCTTTTCACATTTGATAAATCATGAAATCCATGAGATATGATGTCCTTTAATGTCTTATTATCATCTTTTAGCAGCTTTGAATAAATATTCAATCCTTCACTCTCTTTGTGAAAGATCATAAATCTATATTCAGCTGATCTTCTATGTACATTTTGTTGACTATTAGAAAGAAAGGAACCATGAAGTATTCCTTGTTTGGTGTCAGGGTATTTGCTCATAGTAGTGCTTCTAAATATATAAATCTCACCCGGTTTCATCTTCGGTCTATATAATATACGATTCATACTTTCCTTATATTCTACAGTTGCAGCTTTTGCTCCATTAAACAACTCAACTTCTATAATACTTTTTTGGTCAAAGTCACTATTTGGAACGAAACCAAGATCATAGTTTTCAACATTATTTAATGGAACCCAAATGTTGACCATATCATATAGATGTTCTTGACTTGGGAAAAAAGTTTCTTCTTCTGAGATACTTATATTATTATCTTCATGCCATTTCACATCTTTATCTGTTTGAATTTTATACCCTCTATAATCAGAGAAATAATCGATATGCATTAAAGGGTTAGCCTGAATGATTCCCTTACTATTTTCCTGACTTAAGCCAGCAATCCTGGGTAATGGATTTTTTGAGGCAATTACTAAAAGTTCAGATTCAGGAATATTAAACTTGCGAGAATAATACCTAGAAACAAAAGCTTCCATACAAGGCAAATAGTTACGCAATCTATGTCTTAACATTTCAACATTATCAATGTTTGGATCACTTAATTCTTTATCAAAAATAGGCTCTATTCTATTGAGCAGGCGCTTGTCAAATCTAGTAACCTCAAAGCCATCACTTTCGAATGAAAAGGAGTGTCCTGCATTATCAGCAACATATTCATGTAAATCGGGTGTGTCTTTAGCAAGCGCCATAGGTGTTGGCTCTAGTAATTGAACCTCAATGTTATCTTTAAATGTTTCATGCTGTCCTAGACCTATTATTTTAGGGCCACTTTTTTCTGTATTTTCAACAAATTGCTTTGATGGAAATGTAACCGCAACTCTACCATTTTGTGAAGGTAGTGATAAAGGCTCTAGATTTTCATTAGTTATAGGTAAGATAAAATTATTGATGAAAGAAACAAGAAAAACACATAACAACATCAATATGAAATACTTTATATATATTTCTTTTAGTTTATTAGAATTGAATTTAATTGGCATTTAGTATATCTCCAAAATTTAACATCTTTGCATTTTCACTTTCAGGTTTATTTATTTTGCATGTCGAGTATGGGCGCAACTAGAAAATAGTCTACCCACCCCACAGAACCAATTAAAATCATTATCTGACACATCTGAAAAAACCGATTCATCACCGTCTGCTATTTTTTTAAGTATAGGGCTCGTAAATTCTTCTGCTGAGATATAAGGCATAATTGTTCTCTATCTTGTTATTATTCAGGGCACAGTAATTCAAATGAATCGCGATGTCAATGAGACGGGTATTTATTTATCTATTTATCAAAATGGCAATAAATCA
>JABJGS010000035.1 GCA_018703155.1 Francisellaceae bacterium
AAATGAAGATATAACAAGCAATTAGAGTTATGGAGATGCAATATTACATATCACTTATCCGGGAATGTTTTTGTGTATGGCTTGCATCTAAGTCTGAAAAAATAAGTTTAAAACATAAACCTAATAATTTCTTTGTACAACAAAGTCACATAGCTGCTGTAAAGCTTGCGAATACGGATTATTGTTTAGCTCTGCAATGTCCTGTTTAGCTTTAAGGGTGTATGTATTAGCTAATGTTTGGGTATATGTAATACCATCGTATTGGTTAATGATAGTAGATATTTTCTGTAACTCTTCTGTACTGATATTTTTGTTCTGCAGGGTGTCTGCAATATATATTTTTTCATCAGCTGACGCTAAAGCTAAAGTTCTGATAACTGGAAGAGTTATCTTGCCCTCAATAAAATCATGACTTGAATTTTTCCCAAGTTCAATATCTGTAGCACTATAATCTAGGGCGTCATCAATTAACTGAAAGGCAATACCAAGATTTTTACCAAATTGTGCAATGGTTGTCTCTAAGTCTTTGTTTACACCGCTTATATTAGCTGCAATATGGGCGCTAGCTTCAAATAATTTTGCAGTTTTGCAGTAAATAATCTCAAAGTATTCAGATTCGGTAATATTAATATTACCTTGCTGTGCTAACTGTAGCACCTCACCTTCAGCAATAGTGTTGGTAGCATCAGCAATAATATCCATAATATCCAATTTTCCTACTTTTACTAAGAGTTGGAAAGCGCGAGAATATAAGAAGTCACCAACTAATACTGCTGGTGCATTACCCCATTTGTCATTTGCAGAAATTAAGCCACGGCGCATGGTGGCATGATCAATGACATCATCATGAAGTAGTGTTGCTGTATGGATAAATTCGATTGCAGTAGCAAGCGTTATAGATAATGGGTTATATTCGTTATTATCAGCACAAGCTCTAGCTGTAAGTAAGCTGACAAGTGGTCTTATTCTTTTTCCGCCACAGTTAATAATGTGTTTGCCAATTTCATTTACTAAAGGAACTTTGCTGGTAACCGACTCTTCTATTAGTTGGTTAACTCCGTCAAGGTCTGCAGTAATAAGATTGAGTATCGAGTTCAGCTGACTCATAATTTCTTAAACATCTCTTATATTCAAGCAGTGACTATACGCTGAAATGCAAAATCTAATCAAGAGCTTATTACTTACTGCTAATTTGTTTTAGTAATCCAAATTAGAGTCATATTAAGTCATTTCCTTTAATCAAAATTCACTTTAGTTAAAAAAATAGGTCGTTTGTGCTTGCTAGTTAATTGATATTTGAGTACTATTTCATTCTTCAATGAATAGACTATAAGTTAGCTGAATTGGCTAGTGGAGAATTTAGTATGTATGCTGTGATTGCCAATGGCGGAAAGCAATATAAAGTAAAAGAGGGCCAGATCCTGCGTCTAGAGAAAATAGAGCAAGAGCTAGGTGAGTCTATAGAAATAGATGATATATTAATGCTAGTAGATGGCGAAAAGATTAGTGTGGGTAAACCAACTGTATCTGGTGCAAAAATTGTTGCAAAGATAGAAAAACATGGCCGTGCCGCTAAAATTGAAATTTTAAAATTTAAGCGTCGTAAGCACCATATGAAACGTATGGGGCATAGGCAATGGTATACAGAGGTAAAAGTGGTTGAAATTCAAACTGCTTAAGACTCTCTTTGCATAAAGTTTAATATATTATTTAGGAGACTTTTTAATGGCTCATAAAAAAGCAGGTGGTAGTACCCGTAATGGTCGGGACTCCAAATCCAAGCGGCTTGGCGTTAAGCGCTATGGTGGCGAGCAGGTATTAGCTGGTAACATTATAATAAGACAAAGGGGAACTAAGTTTCACCCTGGAAAAAATGTTGGCAGAGGCAGTGATGATACTCTATTTGCGACAGCACCTGGAAAGGTGACGTTTACAATTAAGGGTGCATTAAAAAGACATTACGTAAGTATTGTTCCAGTAGAAGAAAGTACTGATACTGCTGCTTAAAGTATTTTGTTCTTAAGAGAAAATATTCCTGAAAGCCTCGCACATTACTTATTAGTATAGCGGGGCTTTTTTGTATGAATCAAAAAGAAAAATAATTATGAAATTTGTAGATGAAGTAAAGATTTCTGTTCAGGCTGGTAATGGTGGCGATGGTTATTGTAGCTTTCGGCGTGAAAAGTACATAGCTTTTGGTGGTCCTGATGGTGGTGATGGTGGTGATGGTGGAAGTGTATGGCTAATTGCTGATCATCACTTAAACACGTTGGTAGATTTTCGTTATAAACGTAAATTTAAAGCTGATAGTGGTCATTCTGGCAGCGGTGCTGATTGTCGTGGTAAGAGCGCGGATGATCTATATGTGAAAGTTCCTGTAGGTACAATGATTAAAGATACTGATACTGATGAGATCATTGCAGATATTGTTGATGATACACAAAAGGTATTAGTTGCTAACGGTGGGTTTCATGGTCTTGGAAACGCCAGATTTAAAAGTAGTCTTAATCGAGCACCAAGACAAACTAGTCCTGGTAAATTAGGTGACGTAAGGAATTTAAGTTTAGAGCTGAAATTATTAGCAGATGTTGGTTTGCTTGGCTTGCCAAATGCTGGTAAGTCTACTCTTATCAGTAGTATATCTGCTGCCAGGCCCAAAATTGCTGATTATCCCTTTACAACTCTATATCCAAATCTTGGAGTTGTTAGAGTCGATATGGAAAGGTCATTTGTTGTTGCAGACGTACCAGGGTTAATTGAAGGAGCCGCAGATGGTCAGGGTCTTGGGATCCAGTTCCTAAAGCATTTAACTAGAACTAAGATATTGCTACATATGGTTGATTGCTGTCCTATAGATGGAAGTGACCCAATAGAAAATATTGCTCTCATTAAGAACGAGGTTTCTAAATATGGTAGTGAGCTTGGAGATAAGCCAGTTTGGTTGGTTATTAATAAAGTTGACTTATTTGGAGACAAAGAGCAAGAATTAGAACAGCTGCAAGCGAGGATACGTGAGCGCTTTGGAGATTGTAAGGTAATTGCAATTTCATCTGTAACAGGGCACAACTTAAAAGAGTTATGTTTTAATGTAATGAATTTATTAAATGTGGAAAATAAAGGAGAATGATTGGTGGACGTTAGTGAACTCACTATAAGTTATTTTGAAGATGATAAAGAAGTTGTTAAAGAGCTTGATAAGGAAATACTCAGTAAAGGTGCTTGGGCAACGATTTTGTATAAATACATAGAGTGGGATAAGAGAAAAGAAGACTATGGTGATGATAAGTACTCTATAAGGCGTTATCAGAAGCGTGATGGTGAATACAAGCAGAAATCAAAATTCAATATCTCTAGTAAAGCTCAAGCAGAGAAAATAATTGAAACGTTAACTAAATGGGTTGCTGAAGAAACAGTAGAAGATTAAATAGAAGACTAAATAGAAGATTAAATAGAAAAGCCAAGGATTACCTTGGCTTTTTCACGTATTCTGTATTTTATGTTAAGCAGCTTGAGCAAGAATTTTAATTTTGCTATTAAGGCGACTTTTGCTTCTATCAGCTTTATTTTGTTTAATAACGCCTTTTCTTGCTAATTTATCTAGCATAGATGAAGCTTTACGAAATTCGCCAGAAGCTAATTCTAAATTCTTAGAAGCTATAGCTTTAACAACATTTTTTATATATGTACGCATTTCAGAGCTTGTAGCAACATTTCTTTGACGATGCTTTTCTGCTTGGCGTGTACGTTTTTTTGCTTGTTTTGAATTAGCCAAGGGGCTTCCTCCATTAAAAAAGTTTTAGAGACTAGTAAAGAGGCACCATCCTGGCTTAAAATCACCAACAAGTCAAGTATTTTGCTGAGTTAGAAATAAGGATTAAGATTTTGGGCGATAGTAATAAGTTGGGTAAGTCATCATTGTCATTTGGTTTGATGACTATGGTGTCTAGAGTGTTTGGGTATTCACGGGATATGGTTTGTGCCTATTTATTTGGTGCAGGTGCCGCATATGATGCTTTCATCATTGCATTTAGGATCCCCAATCTATTACGTAGGTTATTTGCTGAGGGAGCTTTTTCCCAAGCATTTATTCCTGTTCTTTCAGAATATCAAGCTATACATGGCCACAAAAAATCTAAAGTATTAATTAGCAAGGTTGCGACAAACTTGCTAATAGTCTTATCCGTAGTAATTCTTTTAGGTATGATATTTGCGCCACAAGTAGTTTTACTTGTGGCTCCTGGGTTTAGTTCTAATCCAGAAAAATTTGCTATGGCATCAACATTGTTGCGCGTAACATTTCCATACATATTGTTAATATCATTAACAGCATTTGTTGGATCTGTATTAAATTGCCAAGGAAAATTTGCTGAAGCAGCTTTTGCTCCAGCATTATTGAATATTGCAATGATATTATCTGCAATATTTATGCATAATAAGTTTGCGATACCAGTAATGTCATTGGCTTGGGGTGTACTGTTTGGTGGCGTAGCTCAGTTGCTATTTTTATTGCCAAGATTATATAAAGTTGGTTTATTCCCTAGATTTAATATGGATTGGAAAGATCCTGGTGTGAAGAAGATTCTCTTGTTAATGGGGCCTGCAATTATTGGTGCTTCTGCAGGGCAAATTAACAGCGTAATTGATAGCCTTTTTGCCTCCACTCTAGTTACTGGAAGTATAAGTTGGCTTTATTATGCGGATAGATTAATGGAGTTACCTCTAGGAGTATTTGGTGTTGGAATTGTAACAGTATTGTTACCAAAGCTATCTAGAACTTTTTCTACAGGCAATCAAGAAGAATATGACATTATCTTGGACTGGGGGATAAGGATGGTATTTTTAGTTGGTGTGCCTGCGACTCTAGGGTTACTCCTACTAAGTGAGCCACTTATTTGTTCTCTGTTTATGTATGGGCAATTTGATGAAGTAGATGTTATTTCTAGCTCACAAGCATTAATGGCATACTCATTTGCAGTGCTTGGCATTATGCTGACGAAAATTTTATCTAGTGCATCTTATGCGAGACAAAATATTAAAACACCAGTAAAGATTAGTTTTATTGCCGTTTGTCTTAATTTAGTACTGAATATGGTATTAATAAAATCAATGCAACATAATGGTCTGGCATTGGCAACTTCAATAGCGTCTTTATTTAATGCATTGCTGCTGGCGATATTTATTATACGGGAAAAGTATTTTAATTTTCAGCCAGGTTGGTTAAAATTTATTATGAAAATAGTACTAGCTAATATAGCGATGGTAGTATTTTTGACGACACAATTACCACCGATAGACACTTGGTTAGCGACGAGTCGAAGTGACAATGTAATTCAGTTGTTATACTTTGTCGTTGGAGGAGCAATAATCTATACCACATGTATCCTTGCGAGTAGTAGGTTTTCATACCGAGCTTTATTTTTTAAAACGGTCTGAATGCTATTGTAAGCGACTAGTATACTTGGTAAGCTGGTTAAATCTATTTGTAAAGCAATATTCTGGAGCTATAAGAAAATGTCTGTGGATTATAAGGAAACCTTAAACTTACCGAAAACTAAGTTTCCTATGAAAGCAAATCTTGCGCAACGAGAGCCTAATATTCTGAAGTTTTGGCAAGATATAGACCTTTACAATAAAATGATCAGTGAGCGTTCTGATAAAGAAAAATTTGTGCTCAATGATGGGCCTCCATATGCAAATGGTAATATTCACGCAGGTCATGCATTAAATAAAATTTTAAAAGACATAATCAATAAATCTAAATTACTTAGTGGTTATCAAACACCGTTCACCCCGGGCTGGGATTGTCATGGACTGCCTATTGAGTTGAATGTTGAAAAAAAAGTTGGTAAAGCTGGTCACAAATGTAGTATTCCAGAATTTCGTAAAGCTTGCAGAGTGTATGCTGGAAAACAAGTAGACTTGCAAAGAGAAGGTTTCAAACGTTTAGGTATTATTGCAGATTGGGATAATCCTTATATCACTATGGATTATAAATTTGAAGCAAATATAATCAGAACTTTAGCTAAGGTTGTTGAGAATAATCATCTACATAAAGGTGAACGACCTGTGCATTGGTGTCTTGATTGTAGATCTGCATTAGCTGAAGCTGAGGTTGAATATAAAAATAAAACTTCAAAATCTATATTTGTAGCATTCCCAGCCAAAGATGTTAGCGTGTTCCTTAAAGCTTTTAATTTATCCGATAGAATAGATAATTTACATTTTGTAATTTGGACCACAACCCCATGGACATTGCCAGCTAATGAGGCTGTAGCATTACATCCTAATTATGACTATGTACTAGTTTCTTATGCTGATAAAAATTATGTACTGAGTGAACAATTGTTAGATTCTTGTATTGAGCAATTTTCTTGGGACAATAATGCTGTAAAAAAATTGGCAACAGCAAAAGGTAACGTCTTTGAAAATCTATACGTTGCCCACCCATTTTATGACAAGATGTCAAAAATTATTTTAGGTGACCATGTAACTTTAGAGGCAGGTACAGGATGTGTGCATACAGCTCCGGCACATGGTTATGAAGATTATATTGCAGGAAAAGATTACGACTTACCTATTGAAAATCCCGTTGGTCCGAACGGATGTTTTGTTGAGGGCACTCCACTTTTGGCTGGAGTTCCAATATATAAAGCAAATGATGAAATCATAACATTATTATCGGAAAAGAATTTATTGCTACATAGAAATGATTTGGAGCATAGCTATCCACATTGCTGGAGGCACAAGACACCGCTAATTTTTCGAGCGACCCCTCAATGGTTTGTAAGTATGGAGAAAGCTAAATTACGAGAAAACGCCTTAGCTGCAATTGAGAAAGTAAAATGGCACCCATCTTGGGGACAAGCTAGGATCACTAAAATGGTTGAAGGCAGACCAGATTGGTGTATTTCTCGGCAGAGAGTATGGGGAGTTCCATTACCACTATTAGTGCATAATGATACAGGAGAATTGCATCCAGATACCGTAGTCATTATGCGCAAAGTTGCAGACTTAGTCAGTGAGTCAGGTGTTGATGCTTGGTATGAGGCTCCATTGGAGCAGCTTATTGATGTTGATGTTGATAAGTATACTAAAGTTGAAGATATTCTAGACGTTTGGTTTGATTCTGGCTCAGTGTTTTCTTCAGTACTTCAAGAGCTTGGCTTGCCATTTCCCGCAGACTTATATCTTGAAGGCTCAGATCAGCATCGTGGTTGGTTCCAAACATCATTGCTTTTGTCTGTAGCTACGCAAGGATGTGCACCATTTAAAGAAGTTTTAACACATGGATTTATTGTTGATGGCCAAGGTCGGAAAATGTCTAAATCTGTTGGCAATGTTGAAGACCCAAGCAAGGTATTTAAAACCCTAGGAGCTGATGTCTTTAGGTTGTGGGTATCATCAGTGGATCATCAAGGGGATGCAAGTTATTCACAAGAAATCTTAAAAAGAATTAGTGAAGCTTATAGAAAATTACGAAATACAGCAAGATTTTTGCTAGCAAATTTGCATGATTTTGATCCATACGAGAATATGGTTGCACCAAAAGATTTATTAGCTTTAGATACCTGGATTGTACAAAAAGCTAAGATGTTACAAGAAGAGGTTCAAGACTATTACAATAGTTATAATTTCCATGCTATTTATCAACTGATACATAATTTTTGTACTAACGAATTAGGTAGCTTTTATTTAGATGTAATTAAAGATAGGCAATATACTGCGCATGCTAATAGTCTAGCGCGGCGTTCTTGCCAAACGGCTATGTATCATGTGATCCAAGCCTTAGTGCGTTGGCTTGCGCCAATAATCAGCTTTACTGCTGAAGAAATTTGGCAAAATCTACCTGGGTATAATAACGATACAATATTTTTAACAACCTGGTATGAGTTTCCACAAAATTTAAATGCTATTGATAATGAATCTTGGGATAAAATATTATTAGTTCGTGATGAAGTTAACCGTCAGATTGAAAGTGCAAGGCAATCAGATATTTTAGGATCTGCTTTAGAAGCTAATATTGTGGTATTTGCAAGTGATGAATATTTTAATGTACTAGCAAGTATTGCTGATGAATTAAAATTTGTTTTTATAACTTCACTAGCTAATGTTGATAAAATAGTAAATGCACCAAAAGATGCTATTTCTGGTGAGCTAGATGGTATTAAAATATCTTTATGCAAATCAGATGGTGACAAATGTGAGCGCTGCTGGCACCGACTCGAGGAGGTTGGCACAATAACTGAGCACCCAAGTTTGTGCAAGCGTTGTACGACTAACCTTATATCACCAGGAGAGCATAGAGCTTATGCGTAAAATTTCTTTTATAAAGTGGTTTGTTTGTGCAATTATTATTGTGGTTATGGATCAGGCTTCAAAATTATGGGCACTAGATAGTTTAACTCACCATGATATTTCAGTATTTTCAGGACTTAATTTTGCTTTGACACAAAATGCTGGAGCTGTATTTGGTATTTTAGCTAAATCTTCAGGATGGCAACGTTGGTTCTTTACTGGTTTTGCCTTGGTTATGATTATTATTATTATTGCTTGGCAAAATAATCTAAAAGATAGTGAAGGTAGCGAGAGTTTAGCTTTAGCCTTAGTTCTGGGTGGCGGTATAGGTAATGTTGTCGATAGAATAAGGTTGGGGTATGTCATTGATTTTATTGATGTATATTACGAACAATGGCATTGGTATACTTTCAATGTTGCAGATATGTTTATTTGTATCGGTGCAATAGTGTTGCTGTGGATATCTTTATTTAACCGCAAGCAGCGTAATATTTTTGCTTGAAATATTTTAACCAACATTCTACCTTACTCTGTAAATCTGTCTAAATACTTGTCCTTTCAATTTTCTGACTTATAATTTTATATTATAAATGTCTTTATTCTAAATACTAATAATTAAATGCTCCTTTGCAGTATAGAGCTCCAGTTACGATAACAAAACAGGAGATAGTCTATGCCTAATTTCCTTAAACTTATTGAACGTGGCCGTACAGAAGAAATTAGAGCCATCCTTGATTCTTGCCCTAGAAATTCACTATCAGCACATGTTAATTGTAAGGACCCAGCAGGATTTACCCCAATGCATTATGCTGCTGTAGGTGGTCATGTAGAGATTATTCGTATATTGCATGCTAAAGGTGCAGATTTGAATGCTAAGGCCACTAGCGATGAAATATCACCATTACATGTTGCTGTTGGAGCAAACTTAGATTTTGTGGTGTATGAATTAATTAATCTTGGTGCAGATAAGGATATTAAAGATAAATATGGTCTTAGTGCTTTAGATTTGGGTTTGAAAGTGCCAAGCATGAATTTACCATTTAAGGCAATTGTAGAATTAATTAAATCTGGTGTGGCCATAACTAATCTTAGCTCATATCTTAATGCACTTATTATTGGGGCGGCACAAAATGAAGTTGATGCTATGCGAGAATTGAAAGATCTATCGTGTGAAGAGGGTCGGGGAGTTATATTCCCACATATGCAAAATCCTTTGCTGAATGTAAATACCTTAGCTCTTCATGCAATATTGGGCTTAGCTCCAGAAATGTTGGAATATATTTGGAATGAGGAAAATACTGACTCTCATTTCAGGGCAGCAGAAGGGTTTGGTAGTGCTCTTATTGTTGCGACTGAGCAAGACACGTTATTTCATCATTTAGTGCAAATGTTGCCGACATTAAATATGTTGCAGGCACCTTATAAGCTATATTCATCTTCAAGGAATAATCCAAGTTTGGAGGCAAATGAATTACGTGAAATTATTGGAGTGATAGGGGCTAATATCAGAGCTAGATTTAATGGGACAAAATACTCTATAGATCAAGTTAGTCTGGGGGTGTTGAGTTTTGAATTTGATGAGGTAGGTAGATTTACTAATAAGGATGAATTATTAGTAAGATTAAGAAGAATTATTGAACTGTTACAAGCTCATGGCTGTGAGATCAATCAAACATATAATGGTAAATCTGCAGTTGGGACTATTCTTATTGATAGGCCAGTAGAAATTTTAGAAATATTTTATGAATATGGTGCAAGATTTAATATAAATGATTTGCACTATGCGATGCTCAATGCTGATGCAACTGCAGTGAAATTTTTGTTAGAAAAAGAAGTTAATGTTTTAGGGTTCGGATATACAGATCAAACTACAGAGCAAATTCTTAGTGAGTGTGAAAATGAGCAACTTTTAAACTTTAGGCCAGAGCTAATGAGAGTTATTGCTGAACTTACAGTAAAACAGCAAGAAGAACTTGCTGCACAAGAGCGAATTAATGCTGCACGCAGAGAGGCTGTCGCTCATGAACATAGTTTGGTGGCTCTTGATGGCGCTAGTGTTGCAACGAATGTTGCTATTCCAATGGCAGAAGATTCGTTGGGAGTAAATATCAGATCAACAAGTGATGTACATGAGCCCGCAGGAATATGATGCTTTAAATGAAAGTTAGGTTTGGGAGATGGAATATCAATTTCATCTACAGTCTCTAGGGTTAGGTAGAGGATATTTATCAGAAATCCAAATCAAAGGACAGTCAATATCCTGAGATTGCTTACCAATTGCTGTGGCTATTACCTTATAGGTGTTATTATCACTATTATATTCAGAGGTCGGCATAGTGATAGTATAAAACCTAGCACTAGATTCTGAAAGTATTCCCAAATCGGACATTATTTGAGAGCTTGTGTTGCTGTCAGGCAAATTATCATTGTAGAGTAAAAATTCAAAAATTTTAATTTGAGAATCTTGTAGTGCCTGAAGTGCGTCAGTGCGACGTTGTTCAAGTAAATAAGTTTTGTATGCAGGAAAAGCTGTTGCAGATATTATCCCAGCAATTACCAATACGATAAGGATTTCAACAAGAGTGAAGCCTTTAGCTTTTATTCCTCTGGTGCTATGCATAGTTTGCGTTCTCCTGAAATAACGCCAGAGATATTTACTGTTACCTCGCGTCTATACTTTTTACTCGTAGAACAGTTGTCTGGTTGTCCAGCAAAGGTTGTGCCAACACTTGAAAATCCTGTAGGGCGGAAGGTGATTGAGGTGATTCCACTATCAGATGTGAAAATAGTGTTATCGACGTTATAGACGCTAATTATGTTATCTGCATTCAAACTATTAGGGCTGCTGCCAGAAAAAACTACCCATGAACTCCAGTTAGAAGTGCTTATACAGCTTACACCACTCTCAGCATCAAATGGACAAATAGTTACATCAGCTTCTGTGGTAATAGCTTCACTTTTTGCGGTTAGGAATCCGGCAGTTAAATGTTCGCTATCGCTTCGAACGGCATTATTTCTTAAGAGATCATAATACGCTGGAATAGCAAAAGATACTAGTATCGATGATATGGTTACTACCGCTAATAGCTCCGCGAGAGTAAATGCTTGTCTTTTGCTTACCAACATACGTTGCTTGCTCCTGCTGGTGTATTGGTTCTAAATCCATCTTGATAAAGTAAAATAGTTTGACATGTAGCAATGTCGTCTACTTGTTTACTGTCAGATCTTACTGTTGCTTGTAAATAGAAAATACCGTGAGTGCTATCTGGGGTTTCAACAATAGAAATATTGTAATTTTTAGTCTGAAGCTCATCTGGTATACTTACACTAGTAATGTCATTGGTATTAGCTTCCATTAGATAGCGTTCTGCATAAGAATGAGTAGAGACTAATGCAATTTTAGCTTCTTCTCTGGTAGATTCTTTTTTGAATTTTCCATAGGCCTTATAACTGGTGCTTGATAATATCCCAACAATAACTAGTGTTACTAAAAGCTCAATTAAGGTGAAGCCGATATTTTTATGACTGGTCTTCATGTCAATACCTATGTTTATAGTTCCTATAAATATAAGTATATCTCTTATGGGGTGAGCCGTAGTGCTTTATTTACATGTACAGGTCTATTAAAATTATTACTATAAAAAGTGCCATTATTGTAGGTCAGTCCATTATTATCGATATTGATAGTGTTATTGGATAAAAAACCTACATAACTTGTCTTATATTTAGATTTTACTACCTGGATCGAAGTTATCTTGTTAGTTGCATTGAATAGATCAATTTGTTTCCAGCCCTGACTTACTAGGAGTACTTTTTGGCCACGGGAGCTAGCAATAGCTTGAGCTAGAGTAATAGTTGAGCGTAATTGATAAAAGGTCGCTATATCAGTACGTTTGTTTTGGCTTATAAAAGGTAAGCTGCTTAATATCATAATGATGCATATACAAATTAATAGCTCAGTCAAGGAGTAGCCATTATGCCTCTTTATTAAGTTGTTTAACATGATAAATGTTCACCTTATAATTATAAATTGCTGATTAGCTAGAACACTTGGTTTAGAATATGCTATTTTATACCGTCACTTATTTTATGTTATATAGCTAATGTGCAAGGAGGCTTAAAATGGGAAGGACTCTAGTAAAAATACTAATGCTGGTGGCTTTAGCTGGCTGTCAAAATCAAGGAACATTTGTTAGGAGCAGTAGCTCACCCTCCAATAAGGATGATACTCGGTATAAACTGTTAAGCCGAGGTTACTCTGTCGACTATGTTGATGCCTATGAGCAGGGTTGTGTTAGTGTTGCAGATGAAAACATCATTAAAGATGAAGAGCGGTATGCTCGACAAGTAGAGTATAAACGCGGCTGGAACCAAGGTGTTGCAACATGCAATAATCCATATGGTGAGATTTCAAGAGAAGTCATAGAGCAAAAAAAGAGAGCCACAAGTAACTCTGATTTGTGGAAAGAGATGAAAAAATAAATTAGTGGGAGAAATATCACATGCCAATGTATGAGTATGTCTGTAAATCATGTACACATTCATTAGAAAAATTACAGAAAATTGATGCTGAGCCAATAATTTTTTGTCCTGCGTGTGAAAGCAACACTTTGGAGAAAAAAATATCAGCTGCAGGGTTTCGTTTAAAAGGTAGTGGCTGGTATGAAACTGACTTTAAGAAGAAAGATCAACGTAATTTAGCTAGTAATGACGACAAAAAAACTACAGAAGAGAAATCAGTAACTTCAACTGCTAAGGATAAAGGTAAAGAATCATGACTCAAATTTATAGAACCCATACTTGTGGGGCACTGACTCAAGAAAATATTGGTGAAAAAATTCTTGTGAGTGGGTGGGTACACTATCGTCGTGACTTTGGCGGATTGATTTTTTTAGAAATTCGTGATCATACAGGGTTAATTCAAGTTGTATTTGATCCATCAGTAAATGCAGAAGTATTTGCTATTGCAGAGAAAGCTAGAAAAGAATATGTGGTAAGAATTAATGGAGATTTACGTATTAGACCAAATGATACGGCTAATCCAAATATGCCTACAGGAACAATTGAAATTGTTGCAGATAGTTTTGAGATAATTAGTAAAACAGTGCCGTTACCATTTTATCCTGACGATCACCAGACTATAAGTGAGGAAGTGCGCTTAAAATATAGAGTTTTAGATTTGCGTCGAGAAGAGATGGCAAAAAATATTAGATTACGCAGCAAAATCACTGGTTTACTACGGAATTTTTTACAACAGTATGATTTTGTTGATATTGAAACACCGATGCTGACTAAGGCAACCCCTGAGGGCGCAAGAGACTATCTAGTGCCAAGTAGGACTAATCCAGGAGCATTTTTTGCTTTACCTCAATCGCCACAAATTTTCAAAGAACTTTTAATGATGGCGGGAATGAATAGGTACTATCAAATAGTGCGCTGTTTTAGAGATGAAGATTTGCGCGCAGATAGACAGCCAGAGTTTACGCAATTAGATATTGAAATGTCTTTTGTGACTAAAGAAGAAATTATGGTAATGATGGAAAATTTAATTGTTACAACATTTAAAGAATCCATCAATGTTGAATTACCAACACCATTCAAGCGTATGACGTATTTAGAGGCTATGGATAAGTATGGTATTGATAAACCAGATTTAAGGAATCCTCTGGAATTAGTTGAAATTGCTGATATTATGAAAAATGTTGAATTTAAAGTATTTTCTGATCCAGCTAAAAAAGATGATTGTCGTATTGTGCTTATGCGCGTACCTGGCGGAGGTGGAAAATTATCAAGGAAAGCTATTGATGATTACACTAAGTTGGTTGGTAAACATGGGGCTAAAGGTCTGGCTTATATTAAGATCAATGATATTAGTAAGGGGCGTGATGGCTTACAGTCACCAATATTAAAGTTTCTTCCTGATGATGCTATAACTGCAATTATAGAAAAAAGTTTGGTAGTAGATGGTGATATTATATTTTTTGGCGCAGGCAAAACTAATGTTGTTAATGAGTCAATGGCAGCTCTTAGAAAAGCCCTGGGTGATGATTTACAGCTTGTTGACGTAAATTCATGGGAGCCACTTTGGGTTGTAGATTTCCCAATGTTTGAAAAAGATGGGACATCAGGGCGCTTAACTTCTATGCATCATCCATTTACACAGCCATCAGTTGCGAGTGTTGAAGAGTTTGAATCAGCAGACCTTGGTAAATGTTTATCAGAAGCCTATGATTTAGTACTAAATGGTACTGAATTAGGTGGTGGCTCAGTACGTATACATGATATGAAAATGCAAAAAGCAATATTTAATGCATTGGGTATTAGTGAAGATGAAGCTAATTCTAAGTTTGGATTTCTGTTAGATGCTATGGAAATGGGTACACCACCTTTAGGAGGAATTGCTTTTGGTCTAGATCGACTCGTGATGTTAATGGTTAGAGCAGCTTCTATCCGAGATGTTATTGCCTTTCCTAAGACTCAAAGTGCTAGCTGTTTATTAACCAATGCCCCAACACCAGTTAGCAAAGCTCAATTAGATGAACTTAATATCCAATTACATGATTCTTTGTTAGAAAAAGAGAAAGAAAAAGAGAAAGAAAAAGAGAAAGATAAAGAAAAAGAGTAATTTCATTATATAGTAAGGCGTAGAGTTTAAACCTACGCCTTACTTATTTTGATAAATTTTTTATTCAATAAATCTTCTTTTTTTTGCAGTGTTAGGCTTATCTTCAGATGAGCTGGCTATGGTTGTAGCTCCTGCCCGAGAACGCTTTGTTGTTGGGTGTGTATCTAGATGTTGTTGAAATTGAAATAGATTAGATGCGGGAAGCATTATATTTTGCTCTCCTGTCATTATAGTATTATTAACTACTGCACCTGTTTCCTCCACATTAGAATGATCTATATGAGTTCCATCTAATTCTGCCTCACTATCTACTTGATTCGGAGAATTAGGCTCAGATCCATCTATGATTTCTTCTCTATCTGCTTCAACATCACTTGGTGTTGGAGGTGGTGCTGGAGGCGAGACTTCTTCTAATATTTCTAGTTGCGTTAGACTGTTGTGGAATAAACACATTTCAGGAACATCCGCAAAGGATATTTCTCGAATAAACCTATTATATGAACTAGAGCAAAGTTCAGCTATAGAGAACTCTCTCATCAGCATCAAGTTCTCTAAGTGTGATGCTTTAGGTATTTCTAAATC
>JABJGS010000032.1 GCA_018703155.1 Francisellaceae bacterium
AAAACTGATCATATTATATCCTTGTTATATGAATAGTTAGTTAAGAATTATAACATTTTATGTGCAGATGCGACAAAGCCCCAGCTAATGTGCCTGTACAAAACAACACAAGTATTAATCGAGTTTTTTTAGAATTAAATTGTAAGCATGCTGTGTTATGTTTTTTTCTTTATAAAAATCCTCGCTGAATTTTATAATTTCAAAGCCTTTTGTCATTGAAGAAATATCTTCTTTGCTTAATAAGGTCATTCCTTTCATATTTGGCCAGTCAATTTTGTTACCAAAAAGTCTTAATATTACTAATCCATCTTTTTTTGTACGATTCTTAATATTTTTCCAAACAAGGTCAAACTCTTTACGGGTTATAAAAGATATTGAATTTATCGCGATTACAACATCAAACTCGGGCATTGAGTTCCAGTCAAGATCTTCAAACCTTGATTTAATTAAATGTAGGTTTTGTTTGTTTTTTAGTGATATGCTGTTATCTATTCTACGAATAGACTCTTCATGAAAATCAACAGAATAAACCACATGCTTTTTATCAACAAAATATTTTGTATCACTTCCGTTCCCAGCGCCCAAATCCAAAACTGTTAAAGGTGATTTTTCCTGGTTATGTTCAAAATATTGAGAAATTAAAATATTTGGTTCACCAAGCTCTGTTCTACTAAAATATTCTCGCCACTTAAGGTAATCCTTATATTTGGGATAATAAATATAGCCCGTTCCAATTAACAAAATCCCCAGTATTAATACGACTAATTTTTTTGTTTTATTTAAATTCATTTTTCTTTGTATCCTAAGAGAAACACTTCCAACTCATTTTCTGCATTCATAGACAATACTCCCGTCGCTATCAGTAGGGTCATTTGAACGATCAAAAGCCTTTAGTATTTTAACATCGCGAAACCCAATACTCTTTAGCAATCCTAATAATGACCTAGGCTCATATATTTTAATTTTATATTCTTCAATCTCAGTCTGAATCACTTTATTTTTATCAATCAGCTCATACTTGGCTACAGAAGAGCAGATATCACCATCAACCGAAGCACAAGAAGATAGTAGAATCATTTTATCATCTGGACGCAGCCACTTAGATCCACGCCACACACCTAGTTCTGGTACTGCATGTTTTGTTTCTACTTCAAAAACAAGAACACCACCATCATCTAAATGATTATAAAATGATTTCAAAGTTTTCGATATTTCATCAGACTCAGTTATCAATCCAAAGGAACCGCTTGGAATAAAGATAAGCGAATAAAGCTTATTATCTGGTATTTCACTTGCTACAGATTTCCAAATGTTTACTTTTAGCGACATTTGTTCTGCTTTACTCCTAAGGACATCTAGCATGTGCTCGCTTGCGTCTGAGCCTTCAATTTTATATCCGTCTTTTGCCAGAGGCAGTAAGAAGCAACCGGTGCCGCACATTGGCTCTAAGATGGCGCCACTCGTTTCATCTGCATAACTTTTATAAAAAGCAAGAGCATCTTCTGGTGCAGTCGGTTTGCTTATCTCGTACACTTGAGTACATAAGTCAAGGTAAGTTGTATTAATACTCATTACAGTTTTCCTCTGATATTATTAAAGCCATTGGGATTTGGATTGTTTTCTATGAAAGTGATTATTTCTTTAGCAATATCAAATACTGACGCATTACTTGTATCAACTGTTAAATCATATTCTCGGGTACCAGTATGCACTCTATCAAATTGATCGTTGGATAAACCTAGTGCTCTATCTCGGCGCAAATACTCACGCTCTTGCATAATAGCCAAATCGCATTTAACACCAATAAAGTAAACAGTATGATCAGCTAATTTATCTACATAGGACTTTAGCTGCTTATCATTAAATAAAACTTCATCTATGATAAGGTTGTTGCCTCTAGAGCCAAGCATATGTGCAAAATCAGGCATTGCACCAAATAATTTGTCTCCAGTTGGTTTTGATTTAACCGACATGAGAGGCCCTCGCTCAGGCTTTGTCGCATCTGCACATAAAATGTTATAATTCTTAACTAACTATTCATATAACAAGGATATAATATGATCAGTTTTAAAGGCAAGCAATTTATGAAATCTATAATTTTAATGGCTGTTAGATGGTATGTAGCTTACGCTTTAAGTTATCGTGATATTGAAGAGCTGCTACTTGAA